>NZ_JMLG01000025.1:0-32444 GCF_000686645.1 Desulfofundulus thermocisternus DSM 10259 | reverse complement strand
TCATGCTCTTTTGAGCTTGAGCTGAGCTCCCCTTTGAAATGCGAAAATTTTGCCTGCCTTGACAGGTGGAAGCAGCCGGTACAATGGATTGGAGCGAGGCGGTTCCTTACCTCCATCATGCTCCCCATCGCCGTCGCCTCGCCCGTGTATTCCTGCACCGGCTGCTGCCGGTTCCTGTCAAGGCCGAGCGAAGCGAGCCAGGCAAAATTTTCGTCTCATCAGGGGGATCAATGCTGGTTATTTTTGTTCTCCAGTGGGTCAATTTTATTTGCACATAGTGGGTCAATTCTATTGACAATCAACAGCCGGCAATTCCGAAGGTGCCGATTTTTTCCCCGTTTACCTTGATGGCCAGGTTAAAGCCCTCCTTCATGGTCCCGCCCGAGGCGGCGGCTTCCTCGCTGGTTACGCTGTACTCATCGACGGGGGAAGTGAGAATGGTCCGGGCGCCTTTATGCACCGTTCCCAAACGTGCTTCAGCCGAGTCGGCGATGATGGTCCCGGTCCGGTCGCAAACAATGGTGTGGTGACCCGTTTCCTGGTAAATGAACTCGGTAATTTGCCTGGCGACATCCAGCCGTAATTCCATTTATATCACCTCTTGAAGTAATCTTTTTTGTTGTAAACCAGCTGAAGAATAACCTTCTTAAGATTCCAGCAACCTGATGATCTGACCAATCCTAGAAAACTTTTCGGCAAAATCAGAAATTCCTTGAGGGGATTTTTAAAACGCTTCGGTTTAAAGACTCCGGTTGAACTGCCTCACCCGGTACCCGGGTGTTCGAGAGCCGAAAAAAGCGGCCCGTGACGGGCCATCTTTGGGGTTATACAAATCTGTCATTAACTTCCCTGCTTGCCGTTGACCTCCTGGGCCAGTTCCAGGATTCTGGCCAGCACCTTTTGCCTGCGGGCTTCGATGTCCTGGAAATTCATGTTCGGGATGTAGTATGCTTCCACCTCATCATGTACCTTTTTCGCCCGGTAGATAAACTCCACCGCTTCCTCCATGCAGCGCCGGTACAGCTCCCGGGCGGTATCCCTTTCAGCCTGCAGTGCCTCGCTGGTTACGGGCCGGACGCAGGTCATGGTATCTATCACCGTATCGCCGTTATGGGGCTTGTAATAATGGGGTTCCACGGAGTTGACCACCGCCAGGTCCAGCCCGGGTATCACCAGGTGCTCGATCCGGGAGGGGTCCAGGGCGCAGTGATAAGCCTCCACGTCGAACCCGCGCATGAGAGCAGCGTCCATGACCCGCCGGACCAGGGTGGTCTTGCCCGTACCATCATCACCATTGATAATATAACGTTTCTTTAAGTGACCAACGATAGTGTCCAGGTAGCTCACCGTTCCGTCGGGGGTAATGGCTGTGGCAAAAAGGTGGCGGGCTCTGGGGTTATCTGTCTGGCGCTCCCGCCCGGCAAAAATTTCATGGGTCAGATCGAGGGACAGCTTATCAAAGGCCCCCACATTGAAGGCGCCCGTTTCCCGGTAATAGCTGCGCACTTCTTCCAAAAAGATGTGGGCGGCGGCCAGGTAGCTGTAGGCCCGTTTAAAGAGCCGTCCTATTTCCTGGTTTAAGGCCAGGATTTCCTTTTTATGTGCCCGCAGGCCTTCCTCGTTCCAGTGATCCCCCAGGTGCACAATTTCATCCACCGCTCCCGGGTTTTTGGGGTCAACCACGTGCAGTGTCGTGTCTGCCGTAGAAACTATTACCCGTAGCAGCAGTTTCGAGAATGGCTACGTTTTCGGGTATAGTGTCGGGAATTTTGGCTTTGATGTCAATGCGCTTCCCGGTAACAGTAATCTCTTCAATCAAGAGATTAACCAGGCGCTTTTTCTCTTCAAGAGAAAGAGTGTCGAGAGCATCTCCGACCCGGGCAGCAAGCTCTTCTAACCGTTCCATTTCCTGCGCCGCCAGGTCGTGCCGGGAAAGTTCCCTGAAAATCCGCTCCCGGCGGCGCGACAGGTACTCCCAGCGCTCTTTTATCTCCTTCAGCCGCTGTTCCATTTCAACTTCCGGTATTAAATCTTTTTGGAACATGGTCGCTACCCGTGACCGTTCTTTGGAGGCTTGAGCCAATTCTTTTTCGATGGTGGCAAGCTCGATTTCCAAAGCTTTGGCAGTCTCGTCAGGGAAAGCGGCGTGCAGCTCTGCGCGAAGCCTTTCCGGATTTGTCAGCCAACCGGAGACTCTTTCCCAAACGATTTCTTCTAATTCCGGAGCATTAAGATATTGGGATTTACAGCGTTCCCGGCCCGGTATGCCTGGCGATTTCGCGGTGCAGACGTAATAAGCCCTCTTCTTTCCTTTTGACGTAACAAGATTCCCGTGTATAGTCGCGCCGCATTTTCCGCACCGTACAAGGCCCGAAAGAAGATAAGGGTAAGTGCTGAAGCTGCGCCAGCGCCTTCGAGAGTTCTCAAAACGCTTTTGGGCTGCCTCCCAGGTCTCTTTATCAACAATGGCGGGGACAGAAATAGGGACCCACTCTTCGCGGGGCCTTTCTTTTCGGCTTACCCTTTCTTCAGGCGGCTTATATTTATTGAACTTGACGTCCTTAGTATCATAGCGGCGGATATACAGGATGCCCGCATAAGCGCTGTTGGCTAAAATACGTTTGATCGTTTGTTTGGCCCATTGTTTGCCTTTGGGACTAGGGATGCCTATGGCATTTAATCGCCGCGCTATTTCATAAGGACTGGCGTCTTCTTCAGAAGTGAACCATTGATACATAAGTCTTATAATTTTAGCCTCTTCTTCGATAATATGAAGGGTATCTGTTTCTTTATCAAATCCATAGCCGTAAAGTCCAGGACTGTGAGTAAGTTTCCCGGTTTTTGCCTTGGCTCTTTTGCCAATTAAGGAGCGGAGCCTGGTCCTGGCCCGTTCATACTCGTCAACCGCGCTAAGTACAGTTAAGTGAAAGCGGTCTTCAGGGGTGTCGGTAAACTTGGAGTTGACAAAAATCAGCTCCGCTCCTGCTTTTTTAATCTCATCAATCAATAAAAGCTGGTGTGCCACGCTGCGTGACAAACGGCTGGTATCTAAACAAATAAACCAGCGGATGCCGCCGGCCTTAAGCTTTTCCAGTGCTGCCACCAGGGCGGGGCGCTCTAAGATTGAGCCCGAGACCCCTTCGTCTACAAATTCTGTTATTTCAGTTGCGCCTAATTCCTGGGCCTTGGCCCTGCATTCTTCCCGCTGCGCCGCAATGGAATAGCCGCGTTCGGCCTGTTCTTCGGTGGAAACCCTTAGATAAACAAGTGCAGCGCTCACGTTCCCTGTCCCTCCTTCAGCGTAACTTTACTTTGACTTGCTTGCGAGAATTTCCTGCTCTGTTCAGGAAGGCGGAACAGAAGAAAGCGAATCGCTTCCCGGTAGGCTTGTTCACGTTCATCCTGGGAGCCGCTGCGGGTTATGATCACCTCAAATTCCCGCTTTGCCATGGCCCCCCACCTCCTATTAAGGCCCGGTGGCCGGGCAAAAACCCTTCCACCTCTAAGCCTGCCGGTACCTCGAAGCAGATTCCAATTATCAAGCAAATAACTGCACTTTTTTCATTAATTCAGTTTATGCTGGAGGTGTCTATGGACGACCCGGGGAGAAATAATTACCATTTCTAAGCCTTGGGCCTTTGAGACGGAGACAATAAAAACCCCTTCACCTTGCTGGTGAAGGGTCTGGTATAAGTTTCCGCCGTCAGTTTATTTCCTAATTTCTTCCTTAATTTTTGTTCTTACCCTTTCGCTAAAGCGGAACCCATTCTGTTCCAGGCTATCGAGGATTGGGTCAATAGCAGGCAATAACCCCTTTTTTACACCAAGCGCCACAACGCCTAAGGTACCCATAATCCTTAAGCCCGAGTTTCTGGCGATACGTCGGGCTTTTTTCTCATCAACTAAAAGATAATCCGCCTTAACTTCCTTGGCTAAAACGATGGCTTCCGCTTCTCCCCGATCAAGGTCGGTTCTAAGTAAGGAAACCGCCAGAGCGTTTTGTACTTGGAGGGTCTCGATCCAGGTAGCTTCTCTGATTTCTTTCACACCGGGAAGTTCAGTTCCCTGTAATACCACTTCATTGTATACACCTTGAGGAATAATAATTCGTCCAAATACGGCATGCAGGAGGTTTACTTGCTTAATCCGGGCTAAAGCAATAAGTGGTGTTGAGTTAGAGACCACTTTCATTTTGCAAAAACCCCTTAACGGTCGCCAAGTCTTCCTCTAGCTCGTCGAGATCATAGTTGAGAGGAATGTTATGTGCGGCCAAGAAATCGAGGAATTCCTGTTTGGAAACGTTGGCCAGTTCCGCCGCCTTGCCCAGGGATAAACTCCCATCTGCGTAAAAGGTTGCCGCCAGCCTCTTCAAGGCCTCCATTTTTATCCGTTGAGCCGATTCCCGGTCTTTGATGAACAGTTCTTTTGGCAACTCGAGTTCAATCCTTATAGTTTGGTCCGGCATTTTATCGCCTCCCGGTAATACCAACTTTGGTAAAATCATACCATAAGAGATACACGTCCTCAACTTTATATTTATTATAATCCATCTGTGATATTGTCACCTCGAAAAAATCGTAACAAAATCAATTCCCGATTTACGACTCGTATGCGGTTAAGATGCTCACATACCATTTGAATGGGAAGGGCAGGGAAGGGCTTTCGTATGAGCAGTTTGCGGCGGGCTTTTCAGCGTTGAAGGATGCCCTGGATTTTCCCGTGACCACCCGGGAACTCGACAGGTACCTATGGTTGGCAGGCCAATTGAGGGCATGGAAGGGCTTATTGCCCTGGAGAAGACCTTATACTGGAATTAATTCCGAATTGCGGCGCCTCTTCGAAACCCCAGCGGGGGAAGTCCAGGAGCTTACGAGAGCTGTCCTTGGAAGGGGTGAAAATCCGTGAGAAATACTGGACGTGAAGGCCGCACTTTTCGCAGCACCGCCTCATTCGGCAAACGGCAGGAATACGTTATCATAGCTGAATTGCTCCGGCGGGGTTTTGACGTCTACCAGACGCTAGTGGACCAAGGTGGACGCCGCAAACCTTATTTAAAAACCACTACTTCGAAGGCTTGTCCGCTGTTTCTTGGATAGACACGACCCTGTGGGGGGCGGTGCCGTCCAGCAGGGCCACCCTGATGGCCGGGATAACCACCCCGTCCAGCGAGCCGTTGTCCGAAGAACAGCAGTGGAATTCCACGTCGTACCCCCGTTCCAGCATTTCTTCGCCGATTTTGCGCATAAAAGTGGATTTGCCGACGCCGGGTCCCCCTTTGATAACAAAGATGCGGGTGGCGTCGGGCTCGATGATATAATCGTAAAAGGAGTGAAATCCCCTCCAGGTGTTCCCCCCGGGGAAAACTTTTTTCAGCCTGCCTTTACTCAATATGACTACCCCCCTGCAGTGCTTTTGGGGAAATATATGCTCGCCGGCGACCAAAAATGACAATGTTCTGCTCCCGTGCCGCAGGCTGTTCCGGGCCGTATAAATTTGAGCAGGAGCCCGTGGCCATTTACGAGTCGCTGGTTTCCTGCTTTTTAGCCGTGTTATAATCTTATTCAGTGACGAAAAACTGGGGTGTGGTCCGTTTGTACAGGATCCGGGTTGTTGTTGGCGAAAGCGACAGGGATTTTCGTGCCCGGCTTAAGGAAACCCTGCGCCATGCGGGATACATGGTGATCGGGGAAACGCAGGACAGCCGGTCATTGCTGCAGCTGGTCTTTCAAACCACCCCGGAACTGGTAATCCTGGAATACCGCCTCCCCGGCAGTGAGGGCATGGATGTGGCCGGCATTATCGAGGAGCATCACGTGGCACCGGTGCTGCTGACGGCCGACCTGCACCAGTATAATGTGGCCGAGCTGGTTCGCTTGCCCGGTATTTACGGCGTACTCTCCAGGCCGCTGCAGGAAGAAATGGTGGTTCCGGCCGTTGAAACGGCCCTGGCTTCCTTTGAAAGAATTATAAGGCTGGAAAAAGAGGTAACCAGCCTGCGTAAAACCCTGGAAGAGCGCAAGCTGACGGAAAGAGCCAAGGGCCTGCTCATGGAAAGAAAAGGAATGACGGAACGGCAGGCCTATAAATACCTGCAAAAACTGAGTATGGATCGCTGCATTCCCATCTCCCGCCTGGCCCGGGAGATTATCAGGACCCTGGAGAAATAGATGATATGCTTTTTGGGGAAGCCAATTGATTGTATACAGTATTTTAATTAAGTCAACTATTGATCTCCTGCGGCATCCTGTTATAATAACACTTGTATAGGGTGTTTTCAGGGCAACGGCGTCCTGATTCAGGCCTGTGAGATTGTGCAGGGCCTGAATATAGGGCGTTTTTTTATTTGCCTGTTCCAGAACCGGGGAAGGAGGAAACACCATGCCCACCACTACCCCAGAAGATGTGCTCCAAAAAGCCCGGGAATACAATGTCAAGTTTATCCGGTTGCAGTTCACCGATATCTTCGGTGTCCTGAAAAACATAGCCATTACCGTGGAAGAGTTACCCCGGGCGTTGGAAGGCCGGGTAATGTTTGACAGTTCGGTGATCGAGGGTTTTGTCCGGAACCGCGAGTCAGACATTTACCTGCTTCCCGACCCCAGGACCTTTGTAATCTTCCCCTGGCGGCCCCGGGAAGGGGCGGTGGCCCGTTTAATTTGTGATGTGCTTACACCCCAGGGAGAGTCATACTGCGCCTGTTCCCGGGCAGCTTTGAAGCGGGTGCTGGCCAGGGCGAGGAAAATGAACCTGGAGCTCAGGGTGGGTGCGCAGATTGAGTTTTTCCTTTTCCATACCGACGCCCAGGGCAAGCCCACCGTTATCACCCATGACCAGGCCGGGTTCTGTGATCTCACACCGGTGGACCTGGGCGAGAATGCCCGCCGGGATATGGTGCTCACCCTTCAGGAGATGGGCCTGGATGTTTCTTCCTCCCATCATGAATTTGCCCCGGGGCAGCATGAAATTTTTCTGAAAGAAAGTGACGCTTTAACCGTGGCCGACAGCATTGCCACCTTCAAGTTTGTGGTGCGTACCATTGCCCAGCGCCACGGCCTGCATGCATCTTTCATGCCCCGGCCCCTGGCCTCCTGTAACGGCTCGGGGATGCATTTACACCAGTCCCTCTGGCGGGATGGCGAGAATGCCTTCTATGACCCTGCGGGGCAGTACCGGCTCAGCGAGCTGGCCTGCCGGTATATAGCCGGGTTGATTGCCCACGCGGGAGCGCTGACGGCCATTACCAATCCCCTGGTTAACAGTTACAAGCGTCTTGTACCCACCGATCTGGCTCCCGTGCTGGCTGCCTGGTCTGAAGAAAACCGCAGTACTATGATCCGGGTACCCGCCCAGCGCGGGGAAGGCACCCAGGTGGTTTTGCGCAGCCCCGATCCCACCGCCAATCCTTACCTGGCTCTGGCCGCTTCCCTGGCTGCCGGGCTGGATGGCATTGAAAAGGGGCTGACACCCGGGGCGCCCCTGTCGGAAAATAACCTGCCGGTTAAAGAACTGGTCCGCCACATCGGTCTGCCCCGTCACCTGGCGGAGGCCCTGCAGGCCCTGGCGGGCGATGCGGTGATCCAGGAGGCCCTGGGAAAAGAAATAACTGCCCGCTTCCTGGAGGCCAAGGAGGACGAGTGGGAGCGCTATCACGCCCAGGTGCACCAGTGGGAGCTGGATGAGTATTTGACCAACTTCTAAATGCCATTCTTCTCAAGGAGCCTATCCGGGGTATTCCCGGTAGAAAGATAGATGAGGAGGGGGGATGGTTTGTAGATTAATGGCAACAGATTAACTGGACAGAGAAAAACGGCAAGGTAAAAAAAACCGGCTCGTTGCTAAGCATCAAGCCGGAACTAGAGAAAACATTTTACAAAGAACCATTACCTTAATTTTACCGTGTTTTTCAGGAGGATGGAACAATGAGTTTTAGTAAAGGTGTTAATGCCACTGCAGCTACCCTGACCCGGTTGCGCACTGGTGAGAGCTATTGTCCCTTTAGCGGGATGTGTGTTACCTGTTTGGACGGCTGCCCCGGCCTTTGTGAAATAGGTAAATCTTCCGTGCGGGGCAAGGAAGTACTTTATCCCCAACCCTTTGGCAAAACCACTTCCGCTTCCCAGAAGGATTACCCGGTGGATTATTCCCACTTCAACATTCTGGGTACCGCCGTGGGCGCCCACGGTATTGAAGCTGATCCCGACAAGGCCATTTTCCCGGCAGTCAGCCTGGAAACTGCTGTAGGAGCCAACGCCGATTTAAAACTGAACCTGCCCATTGTAATTGCTGCCATGGGATCCACCAATGTGGCAGCCAATAACTGGGACCACCTGGCCGCCGGGGCAGCCATCTCCGGGGTAGGTATTGTAATCGGGGAAAACGTGTGCGCCATGGACCCCAATGCCGAGATTAAGGACGGGCGCGTGGTTCATTCACCCAACCTGGCCCGGCGGGTGAAGGACTTCCAGGAGTGGTACAACGGCAGGGGGTTTATTGCCGTACAGGCCAATGTTGAAGATACCAAACTGGGGGTCCAGGAGTACGCCATTGAGAAGCTGGGCGTAGAGGCTGTGGAACTTAAGTGGGGCCAGGGGGCCAAGGACATCGGCGGCGAGGTTAAGCTGGACAGCCTGGAGCGGGCGCTGCAGCTGAAGAGCCGCGGCTACATTGTGCTGCCCGATCCCACGGACCCCAAAGTACAGGCGGCCTACCGGGCCGGTGCTTTCAGCGAGTTTGAGCGCCATTCGCGCATTGGCATGGTGGAATACGAGTCCTTTATGGCCCGGGTGGAAGAACTGCGCAAGGCCGGGGCAAAGTACGTCTTCTTGAAGACCGGCGCCTACCGTCCGGCCGACCTGGCCCGGGCAGTCAAATACGCTTCGGACGCCAGGATCGACCTGCTTACCGTTGACGGTGCCGGCGGCGGTACCGGTATGAGCCCGTGGCGGATGATGAATGAGTGGGGTGTACCCACCCTCTACCTGCAGGCTTTGCTGGTCAAGTACCTGGATAAACTGGCGGCCAGGGGTGCCTATGTCCCGCCGGTGGCCATGGCCGGAGGCTTCACCCTGGAGGATCACCTGTTCAAGGGGCTGGCCATCGGCGCTCCCTACGTGAAGGTCATCGGCATGGCCCGCTCGCCGCTGACGGCGGCCATGGTGGGCAAGACCGTGGGCGAAGCCGTAAAATCCGGCAAGGTGCCCAATGAGTACAAGAAATACGGGGAAACCCTGGAGCAGGTCTTCATTGCTGCCAGCGAGTTGAAGGAAAAACTGGGTGCCGAAGCTTTTGAGAAACTGCCCGTGGGAGCCATCGGCGTTTACACCTACTTTGAGCGGCTGGCCCAGGGCCTGCGGCAGTTCATGTGCGGCGCCCGCAAGTTTGCCCTGTCCTACATCACCCGGGACGATGTGGCCGCCCTGACCAGGGAAGCCGCTGAAATTACCGGCATCAGGTACATTATGGATGTGGATGCCGAAGAGGTGGAGAAAATTTTAGGTTAGCATAAAAAAAGTGTTGCTAAGGACCGGGGCAAGGATTATAATAAAGGCATGCTAAAGAATTATTTTGTGGGTACAATGATGTGCCCGGCTATGAACAGGCAATGACGCCCTCGACAGGCCATGCGGCCTTGAAGAGGGCATTTTTCTTCCCGGGAAGGTGGTATTTTTCCCAGTAGTCCGGCAACGCCCGGCGGATTGGTTACCAGGAACAATTTGGGAGGAAAATCTCCATGGCGGAACAGAGGATAGTGCTGGTAGATAGCGATGCCACCTGGAGAAAGTCCATTAAAGCCGTGCTCACCAAGCTGGGATACTGGGTCGTGGGTGAGGCAGCGGATGGTCTTTCGGGCCTCAAGCTGGTGCGCAGCCGGCAGCCGGATCTGCTGATCATCGAGGCCGGGGTGCCGGGCATGGACGGGCTGGAAGTGGCACGCATTCTCCATGAGGATAAGTTGGCCCCAGTGGTCGTGCTGGTTAACTCCATGAGTCCCGGCCTTTTAGACAAAGCCAAAGAGGCGCGGGTATCGGCCCTCCTGACCAAGCCGGTGGATGAAAGTACCCTGTTGTCCGCCGTGGAACTGGCCCTGGCCAACTACCAGGAAATCATCAGGCTGGAAAGCCAGGTCCAGGAATTGAAGGAAGCCCTGGAAACCCGTAAATTAGTAGAAAAAGCCAAGGGAATCCTGATGGAGACACTGGGACTCACGGAAGCCGAGGCATTCCGGCGCATGCAAAAAAGCAGCATGGACAAACGCATTTCCATGCGTCAGGTTGCCGAAGCCATCATCCTGGCCCACAACTTAAAAAGTTAAGGTATAATGACGTACCGAAAAATGGGCAAAGGCGCCCTGTGGGGAATTAAGTATGAACTATTCCCCTGGGGCGCCTTTCCATTTTGAAAAATTTCAAGAGGGTGGTTGTTTTATGGACGAAGCAATCAAAAAAGAAGTACTGGCCAAAGCGAGGGAAATGGGTGTAAAGTTCATCCGCCTGCAGTTCACCGACATTCTCGGTGTGCTCAAGAATATGGCCATCACCGTGGAACAGCTGGAAAAGGCCCTGGACGGGGAGCTTATGTTTGACGGCTCTTCCATTCACGGATTTACCCGCATTGAAGAGTCCGATATGTACCTTCGTCCCGATCCCAGAACCTTTGCCGTATTCCCCTGGCGTCCCCGGGACGGTGCCGTGGCCCGCCTCATGTGCGATGTCTATAATCCCGACGGCACCCCTTATGCCGGCTGCCCCCGCAACACTCTCAAGCGGGTGCTGGCCGAGGCGGCGGAAATGGGCTTTACCATGAATGTGGGGCCTGAGCTGGAATTCTTCCTTTTCCAGGTGGATGCCGGGGGACGTCCCACCCTGCGCACCCACGATAGGGCCGGTTACTTCGACCTCAGCCCTGTGGATCTGGGGGAAAACGCCCGCCGGGCCATGGTGCTCACCCTGGAAGAAATGGGTTTTGAAATTGAGGCTTCCCACCACGAGGTGGCTCCCGGCCAGCATGAAATTGACTTTAAATATTCCGATGCCCTGGATTGTGCCGATAAAATTGTGACCTTCAAATTTGTGGTGCGGACCATTGCCCAGCGGCACGGTTTGCATGCCACGTTCATGCCCAAGCCCGTCTATGGCATTAACGGCAGCGGCATGCACACCAACCAGTCCCTCTTCCGGGGGAACGAAAATGCTTTCTATGACCCTTCCGCCCCCGACGGGTTGAGTGATATTGCCCGCTACTACATCGGTGGTCTAATAAAGCACGCCCGGGCCCTGGCTGCGATAACCAACCCCACGGTAAACTCCTATAAACGCCTGGTGCCCGGTTATGAGGCCCCGGTTTATATTGCCTGGTCGGGGCGCAACCGCAGCCCGCTGATCCGCATCCCGGCCAAGCGGGGCATGTCCACCCGCATTGAGCTGCGCAACCCCGACCCGTCCTGCAACCCCTACCTGGCCCTGGCGGCCTGCCTGGCGGCCGGCCTGGATGGGATTAAAAACCGCATTGAGCCGCCGCCTCCCTGTGACCGCAACATTTACGAGATGACCGCTGCCGAGCGGCGGGAACTGGGCATCGAGAGCCTGCCCGCCAGCCTGGAGGAAGCCCTGCAGGAACTGGCCGGGGATGAGGTAATCAGGGGGGCTCTGGGCGAAGACATTTACACCAAGTTTGTCGAGGCCAAACAAAAGGAATGGGAAAACTACCGCGTCCAGGTTCACCCCTGGGAAATTGAAGAGTACCTAACCAGGTTTTAAAAAGTTTTGTTACCATCCTCCTGATAGCCCTGCCGGGGATACCCGGTAGGGTATTTTTTTCCAGGGTAAAAAATTTGTCAAAAAGCCCTTTTCTTTTGAGGTATTTATGGTATATACTATAAACTAGCTTTAAAATAACGGTGCAACAACATAATTCGGGTACGATGTTGTATCCGGAAGGGGCAATGGGGCCCACATGCAGCAGGTGAAACCTCTATCCTGCAGGTGTGGCCTTTTTTTCGTAAATAGCCCCGGTTTTTTAGAAGGGAGAGGTTGAAGGCCCGTGGCTCAGTTAACTAACGATGATGTAAGGCATCTGGCCAAAGAACTGGGAGTAAAATTTATCCGCCTGCAGTTTACTGATATTTTCGGCGTGTTAAAAAACGTCTCCATTACCGTGGAACAGCTGGACAAAGCCTTAAATGGGGAGATGATGTTTGACGGCTCTTCCATTGAAGGTTTTGTCCGTATCGAGGAATCGGACATGTACTTGCGCCCGGACCCGGCCACGTTTGTGGTCTTTCCCTGGCGCCCCCGGGACGGGGCGGTGGCCCGGTTGATATGTGATATTTATAACGCCGATGGGACACCCTTTATCGGCGACCCCCGTTATGTGCTCAAGCGTGTTATAGCCCAAGCCAGGGAAATGGGCTTTACCATGAACGTGGGGCCGGAGGCGGAATTTTTCCTCTTCCACGTTGACAGTGACGGCCGTCCCACCACCATCACCCACGACCGGGCGGGCTATTTTGACCTGACGCCTGTGGATTTGGGTGAAGATGCCCGGCGGGACATGGTCCTCACCCTGGAGCAGATGGGTTTTGAAATCGAGGCTTCCCACCATGAGGTGGCTCCCGGGCAGCACGAAATTGATTTTAAATATGCCGATGCCCTGGATACCGCCGACAAGGTGGTCACCTTTAAGTTTGTGGTGCGCACTATCGCTCAGAGGCACGGGCTGCATGCCTCCTTCATGCCCAAACCCATATTCGGCATTGCCGGTTCAGGCATGCACTTAAACCAGTCCCTTATGAAAAACGGGGAGAATGCCTTTTACGATCCCCAGGCACCCCTGCAGTTAAGTGATACAGCCCTGTATTACATCGGCGGCTTGATGAAGCACGCGCGGGCCATTGCCGCCATAACCAACCCGACGGTAAACTCGTACAAGCGTCTGGTTTCCGGTTACGAGGCACCGGTGTATATCGCCTGGTCCTCCCGCAACCGCAGTCCCCTCATCCGTATTCCGGCCAAGCGGGGCCAGTCAACCCGCATCGAGCTGCGCAGCCCGGACCCGTCCTGCAACCCGTACCTGGCCCTGGCAGTGTGCCTGGCGGCGGGGCTGGACGGTATTAAAAACCGCATTTTGCCTCCGCCGCCCTGCGACTGCAACATTTATGAAATGAGTGCCAGGGAACGGGAGGAGCGGGGCATCGGCTGCCTGCCCGAGAGTTTGAAGGAAGCCCTGGATGAGCTGGAGCGGGACGAGGTGATCAAGGAAGCTCTCGGCCCCCACGTATACAGCCGCTTCATGGAGGCCAAGCGCATCGAATGGGACCGTTATCGCGTGCAGGTGCATCCCTGGGAGATTGAGGAGTATCTGACCAAGTACTAGGCGTGCTCGCTGGAGGACAGCGCAGTACCTTGCGGAAGGGCCGGACGGGCCAGGAAGCCGGCCGAACTTGAGCGCCGGGGAACGACCGCCTCCAAAATATGCGAAAATAAATTGAACCGGTACAACGGTGTGCCGGGGTAACGAGGGCAACGAGGCCCACGTGCAGGTCACCTTTCAAGGAGGAAAATGTCCCTTTCCATCCCACAGGCCTGCCGTGGGCTTTTTTAGTCTTTTTAACCACTGAAGGAGTGACGGAAATGCCTCGAGTTGTGGCCAAGCCGGAAGTCTGTATTGGTTGCCACCTGTGTGAGGTCTGGTGCGTGGTGGCCCATTCACGCAGTAAAAACATTCTCAAAGCATTTCTCCATGAAACACCACGGCCGGTACCCCGGGTGGTGGTGGAAGAAAACCTGCCCTTTACGCTCCCCGTGCATTGCCGGCACTGCAGTGAACCGTCCTGCGTGGAGGCATGCATCAGCGGGGCACTGTACAGGGACCCCCTCACAGGCCGGGTGGAGCACGATGCCGGCCGCTGTGTGGGCTGCTACAGCTGCGTTATGGCCTGTCCCTACGGGGCAGTGGTCATCGATGAAGTCAACCGCAAAGTAGCCAGGTGCGATCTGTGTAAGGAAATGGGAGAACCGGCCTGCGTGAAGCAGTGTCCCAACCGGGCACTGGTTTACCAGGATTCGTTCACCAGTTAGGCAAGGGGGAAGCTTATGGAGAGGTTTGATTATCTGATCATTGGTAACTCGGTGGGTGCGGTGGGTTGCATTGAAACCCTGCGTTCATTCGATAAAAGCAGTTCCATAGCTGTTATCGGGGAAGAGCCACACCATGTCTATTCCCGGGCCCTGCTGCCCTATTACCTGGATCATGAAGTGCCCGTGGAGAAAATGCTCTACCGCCCGGTGGATTTCTATGAGCGTCTGGGAGTTACCCCTGTGCTCGGCCGGCGGGCGGTGGACCTGGATACGGCCGGACACGTGGTAAAGATGGATGACGGCCGGGCCATCTCCTATGGAAAACTGCTGCTGGCCACCGGCGGGCGGCCCATTGTCCCCCCCATACCGGGACTGGATACGGAAAAGGAGAACATCTGTAACTTTGTGGCGTTGCAGGACCTGCAGCGCATCAGCCGGTTGCTCCCGTCGGCCAGGCGGGTGGTGGTGCTCGGCGGGGGGATCATCGGCCTTATGGCTGCCGAGGCACTGCACAAAAAGGGTCTGGAGGTTGGCGTGGTGGAACTGGCTCCCCGGGTGCTGGCGCCGGTGGTGGATGAGTTTACCTCCCGGCTGATAGAGGAGGCCTTCCGCCGGTCCGGCGTGGCCATATATACCGGAACCACCTTTAAAGAAGTCCAGGGCGGGGAGCGGGCCACCGGAGTGGTGCTCACCGACGGTACTTCCCTCCCCTGCGATCTGCTGGTGGTGGCCGTAGGTGTGGTCCCCCGGGTGGACCTGGCCAGGCAAGCCGGGCTGGCCGTGAACCGGGGTATTCTGGTGAATCGACAGATGGAGACATCCGCTGCCGGTGTTTATGCCTGTGGAGACTGTGCCGAAGTTTACGACTTCCTGACGGGTAACCGGCGCGTGCTCCCCCTGTGGCCCAATGCCTACGCCGGCGGCCGGGTGGCCGCGTACAACATGCTGGGTATGAAGCGGGAATATGACCGGGCCACCTCCATGAATGCCATGCACTTTTTTGACCTGAACATTATCACGGCCGGTCTCAACACGGCAGGGGAAAAGGATGGCTTTGAGGTTATCAGCCGTTTTGATGCCGGCTCCCGCAGCTACCGGAGATTTGTGTTGAAGGACGACCGCATTTACGGGTTTACCCTGGTGACCGGGATTGCCCGGGCGGGTATCTTTCTTCACCTGATGCGCCGGGGTTGCCCTGTTACTTACTTTAAAGAGAAGCTCCTGGAGGAGGAATTCGGTTACCTGGCCATTCCGGAAGGCCTGAGACGGGAGTTGCTGATGGATGAAGGAGTGATGAGCGAACATGCGGCCGCAAATCAGTGAGCGTTACCTGCCTGAAAAAGATTCCCAGGCCTGCGGTTTGTTTGGAGTAATGAACACGGCCGGGGAAAGGTTTGGCGGGGAAATGGCCATAAACGCCATGGTGAACATGAAGGTGCGGGGTAACGGTCTGGGCGGCGGTTTTGCCATTTACGGGCTTTACCCGGAGTACAGGGATTATTACGCCCTGCACATCATGTTTGAGCGTCACCAGTTGGGGGCCAAAGAAATAGTGGATGAATTTCTGGCCGACCATTTCCACGTGGTCTATGATGAAGAAATCCCCACCAATAAAAAGGCCACGGTTCTGAACCCGCCGGTGGTGTGGCGTTATTTCGTATCTCCCCGGCAGCAACTGGAAGAAGAAAATAACCTGTCAGATGATGAGTTCGTGGTGGAAAAAGTAATGTACATCAACACCCGGATCGATGGTGCTTACGTCTTTTCTTCCGGGAAGGACATGGGCGTTTTTAAAGGGGTGGGTTTCCCCGAGGAGATTGCCGATTATTTCATGCTTGACCGGTTGTATAAAGGATACATCTGGACCGCCCACAGCCGTTTCCCCACCAATACGCCCGGGTGGTGGGGCGGGGCACACCCATTTTCCATCCTGGACTGGACGGTGGTGCATAACGGTGAGCTTTCTTCCTACGGCACCAACCGCCGGTATCTGGAGATGTTTGGCTACTACTGTACCCTTTATACGGATACGGAAGTGATGGCCTATGCCGTGGACCTGCTCATGCGCCGGCAGGGCCTGCCCATAGAAGTGGTGTCCAGGATCTTCGCCGCCCCCATGTGGGACATCATTGAGCATATGGAACCGGAACGCCGGGAGCTTTATAAGACCCTGCGCATGGCCTACGCCCCCCTGTTGATGAACGGCCCCTTTACGGTTATCGTCGCCCATCATAATGAAATGTTCGGCCTGACCGACCGCATCAGGCTGCGGCCAATTACGGCTGCTGCGGCGGGGGATTTTGTCTTTCTTTCTTCTGAAGAGGCATCCATCCGGGCCGTGGCTCCCCGGCTTGACCTGGCCTGGACGCCGCCGGGGGGCGAGCCGGTAGTGGCCCGGCTGCATACCAGGGACCATCTGGCCAGCCTGGCCCGTGCCGTGTAAAGTTAATAAGGTACCCAGGCACCTTACTAACGTTATTCAGTGAACCCGGTTGGATGCGGCGCTGTCCCCGCTCACTCCAATGCTCCGCGCCGACAGCACCGCGGCTCGCTTCGGGCCGGCTCTGGCTCTCTGCGGATTGCTCGCCACTAATCATTCTTCGTTGATACCTCTTGAAACAATATGTTTAAAAGGTCTTCTTCCGAGTAGTTCGTCGTGCGTCCTCGAGAGCCGAGCCGGCAGCCTCGCTTCACCGGGTGCTGTTACCGGCGCTTCGCAAGTCGTTCGCTCCGGACAGCGCCGCATCCTCCTCATAACGGTTTTATTGAATATTCACTTAATTAACTTATGTTAACTTATATGCTGACCGGCATTTAACAAGATCACACATAATGAGGGTGAGATAGCATGTTTTCCCATCTGTTACCCGAGTTTCTGGTTGAACGCCGCAGTGACCGGTGTATAAAGTGCCGGGTCTGCGAGCGGCAGTGTCCCAACGGGGTTCACCATTACGATCCAGAACTGGACCTCATGTTCAGCGACGAAAGCCCGTGTGTGGGGTGCCAGCGTTGTGTGGTGTTCTGCCCCACCAACGCCCTTTCTGTATACCCGCACCCGACGACCTACCGTCCCAATGCCAGCTGGACCAGGGAGAAGCTGCAGGATTTAAAGAAACAGGCCGAGACCGGAGGGGTTATTCTGACCGGCAGCGGCAATGACAAGCCCTACCGGATTTACTGGGACCACCTGGTCCTGAATGCCTCCCAGGTAACCAACCCTTCTATCGACCCGCTGCGGGAGCCCATGGAACTGCGTACTTACCTGGGGCGCAAGCCGGACACCCTGGAAGTGGAAGTGTGTGGGGACAGAGTGTCCATTACCTCCCGGCTTTCACCCAATGTGCCCGTGGAAACGCCCATCCTTTTCTCGGCCATGTCCTACGGTGCCATCAGCTACCAGGCCTTTGTGTCCCTGGCCATGGCCGCTAAAGAGTTCGGCACCCTCTTCAATACGGGTGAAGGCGGTCTGCCCCGGGAAATGCGGGAAAAGTTCGGCCCAAATGCCGTCGTGCAGTGTGCCAGCGGGCGCTTTGGGGTGGACCCGGAGTATTTAAACTCGGCAGCCGTGGTGGAAATCAAGATCGGCCAGGGGGCCAAACCGGGTATTGGCGGTCACCTGCCGGGAGAAAAGGTGGCGGCCAACATTGCCCTGACCAGGATGATCCCCGAGGGTACCGATGCCCTCTCCCCGGCGCCGCAGCATGACATTTATTCCATTGAAGACCTGTCCATGCTCATCTATGCCCTGAAGGAGGCCACCAACTACGAAAAGCCGGTTTCCGTCAAGATTGCGGCGGTGCACAACGTGGCGGCCATTGCCTCCGGCATAGTCAGGGCCGGAGCAGATATCGTGGCCATTGACGGCCTGCGGGGCGGTACCGGTGCCGCGCCCAAAGCCATCCGGGATAACGTGGGTATTCCCATCGAGCTGGCCTTAGCGGCAGTGGACCGGCGGCTGCGGGAAGAGGGCATCAGGCACAAGTGCTCCATCATCGCGGCCAGCGGTATCCGCTGCAGTGCAGACGTGGTCAAAGCCATTGCCCTGGGGGCGGACGCGGTGTACATCGGTTCGGCGGCACTGGTGGCCATGGGCTGCACCCTGTGCCAGAAATGCTATACCGGCAAATGTGCCTGGGGTATCTGTACCCAGGATCCCTACCTTTCCCGCCGCCTGAACCCGGAAATCGCCAGCCAGCGGCTGGTCAACCTGCTGCGGGGCTGGAGCCATGAGATCAAGGAAATGCTGGGCGGCATGGGCATTAACGCCATTGAAAGCCTGCGGGGCAACCGGGAACACCTGCGCGGGGTGGGCCTGGAGGGCTGGGAACTGGACGTGCTGGGAGTAAAAGGAGCGGGGGAGTGAGAACATGGCGGTAAGCTGTGCCCGATACGGGCTGCGGGAAATGTTTTTAGGTGGTGTTAGATCCCTTGATGAACTGAGGAGCCGCCTTTCAATAGATGGGCAGGAGGCAGAAATAGACGCCCGGGATCTTGTGCACAAGGAAGTAAATGATCTGATCCGGGAAGCGGCCCTTTCCGGTGCCCGCAGGATCACCCTGCTGAACGTTTGCGGCCAGCGTTACATCGGGACGCGGCTCTTTCTCCCACAGCAGGAAGGCAAAATAGAAATTCATGTTTATTCCACGCCGGGCAACGACCTGGGAGCTTTCCTGGCCGGGCACCGCATCGTGGTGCACGGCAATGCCCAGGACGGGGTGGGCAATACCATGGATGACGGCGAGATCGTGGTTCACGGGCGGGCAGGGGATATCGTAGCCATGGCCATGCGCGGCGGCAGGATTTTTATCCGGGACAGCGTCGGTTACCGGGCGGCCATTCATATGAAGGAGTATACCGGCAAGGTGCCGGTACTGGTAATCGGCGGGACGGCCCAGGACTTCTTTGGCGAATACATGGCCGGGGGTATTGTGATCCTGCTGGGCCTAAACCTCAAGCCGGGCGAGCGCCACCACGCCCACTACATCGGTACGGGCATGCACGGCGGGGTAATTTACCTGCGGGGAGAGGTTGCCCCCTACCAGCTGGGCAGGGAAGTGGGCGTGCTGGAGCTGGATGACAAGGACCGCCGGCTTTTACACCGGTACGTTGGTGAATTTGCCCGGCACTTTAACCTCAATGCGGAAAGCATCCTGGATGACCGTTTTGTCAAACTGATGCCGGTATCCAAAAGACCTTACGGCAGGGTATATGCTTATTAAAACACGAGCAAATAAATGGCTGCTGTTTTGCAACGCAAGCGTGCGACCTTGCAGGTGCGTGCAAACAGCGGCCATTATTATTTTCCGGCGATATGCCCGCCGCATCTTGATCCTGACATCTTGCGTTAATCCGATATTCAATCGTGCCTGTGTTTTGTGTTAAAATATACGTATTCCAGAAAGAACGGGGGGAGAGACATGAAACATACCCTGGCGGTGCTGGTGCTGAACAAGCCCGGGGTACTGGCCCGGATTTCCGGCCTGTTGAGCAGGAGGGTGTTCAATATAGAAAGCATTGCTGCCGGATATACCGAGGAGCCGGACATCACCCGCATTACCATCGTGGTAAATGGAGACGACCGGGAACTGGATCAGGTGGTCAAGCAACTGTCCAAGTTGATTGACGTGATCAAGATCCAGGAACTGCACAGCAGTGAATCCATTGAAAGAGAGCTGGCCCTGATTAAAGTCAAAGCGGACCCGACCCGCCGTTCGGATATTGTCGACATCGTGGAAATTTTCCGGGCGAACATTGTGGACGTCAACCGGGAAACGATGGTGGTGGAGCTTACCGGTGACGAGGAAAAAATCAATGCCCTCTGCGCCGTCCTGGAAGACCACGGTATAGTGGAAATGGTCAGAACGGGGAAAATTGCCCTCTGCCGGGGTCCGGGGGCAACCAAATACTATCAGGAACAGTAAATTATACCCTTTTTCAGCCAGGTATTGACATAAGAACCGCCCAAATGTATATAATATGTAGTGCTGGTATTTTTAGTGCGAATTAAGGGGGTTTGGTGGTGGCTCAGGTGAAAAGGATTATGATTACCCTACCCGACAATCTCCTGGCCGAAATGGATGGAATAGCGGCTGCGGAAAAATCAAACAGGAGCGAATTGATCCGGGAAGCCATGCGCTTTTACCTCGCCGAGCGCAAGCGTCAGCAACTCCGGGAGCAGATGAAGAAGGGTTACCAGGAAATGGCCAGGATTAACCGGGAATTAGCCGCAGAACAGTGGCTGGGGGATGAGGATCAGGAACATTACAGAAAGGCGGAGGTAAAATAAACCCATGCAGGTCCGCCGTGGCGACATTTTCTACGCCGACCTCAGCCCGGTGGTGGGTTCGGAGCAGGGCGGTACCCGTCCCGTTTTGATCCTGCAAAATGATATTGGTAATCAATACAGTCCTACCACCATAGTGGCGGCCATTACTTCACAGATTGCCAAGGCCAAGCTACCCACCCATGTGGAGATGCCCGCAAGTCCCGGTGGGCTGGAGAAGGATTCCGTCATCCTGCTGGAACAAATCCGGACCATTGACAAGAGCCGCCTGCTGGAGAAAGTTACCTCCTTAAATCGCGAGACCATGCAGAAAGTGAATCATGCCGTGGAAATCAGCCTGGGATTGGTGGACATCTAGAGCGCCTGCATCAGGGTGCTTTTTCTTTTGCTGGAGCGGGGGTGCTTTAAAAATGCTTCCGGTGATCGGTATTATCCCGGCCTGGAATGAGGAAAAAGGGCAGTTTTTTGTAAGCCGCTATTACACGGCGGCAGTGGAAGCGGCCGGGGGAGTTCCTGTGTTGCTGTCCTATATAGCGGGAGAGCCGGGCTTGCTGGCGCAGCTCAGGCTTTTAGACGGGCTGGTTCTTTCCGGCGGCGGCGACGTGGATCCCGTTTATTTCGGTGAAGAGCCCCTTCCAGGTTGCGGGGAGATAAGCCCGGAACGGGATAAATTTGAGCTCGAACTGGCCCGGCGGGCGTTATCCCGGGGCCTGCCCGTCCTGGGCATTTGCCGCGGGATCCAGGTGATGAACATCGCCGCCGGCGGTGATATTTACCAGGATATTTTGACCCAGGTGCCGGGATGTTTAAAGCACCAGCAAAAAGCGCCCCGCTGGAGCCCTACCCACGAAGTAATCATCGAGGAGAATACCCGCCTGGCCGGCATATTTAAGGCGGGGGCTCTGCGGGTGAACAGTTTTCATCACCAGGCGGTGCGCCGGCCCGCACCGGGATTTGTTGTTTCCGCCCGGTCCCGGGATGGGATTATCGAGGCGCTGGAAAGCTCCGGCCGGGGGTTCGCCCTGGGAGTACAGTGGCACCCGGAAACCATGTGGGAGCGGGATGAACGCTTTTTAAACCTTTTTAAAGCCCTGGTGGATGCCGGCCGGGAATATGGAAAAAATAAATAAAAAGGAGATGCTGGGTTGGATGCTGGCCTTAACCGGAGGAACGGTAATTACCATGACCGGTCAAATTTATGAGCCGGGAATGGTACTGGTGGAGGAGGGCAAAATTGTCGCCGCTGGGCCCCTGGACAGGATCCCGGCAGGGGTTGAGGTGGACGACGTCACCGGATACCTGGTCATGCCGGGCTTTATTGATGCCCACTGTCATGTGGGAGTGGCTGAGGAAATTTACCGGGAAGAGGGGGACGATACCAATGAGTATACCGATCCCGTTACCCCTCACCTGCGGGCCATCGACGCCGTTAACCCTGCGGATCTGGGCTTTGAAGATGCCCGGTCCGGGGGAGTGACCACCGTGGCCACCGGTCCCGGCAGCGCCAACATCCTGGGGGGAGAAATGGCAGCCCTGAAAACCGCCGGCCAGGTAGTCGACCGGATGGTGGTCCGGGCGCCGGTGGGCCTGAAAGCGGCCCTTGGCGAAAACCCCAAGCGCACTTATGCCCGCGAGAAGAAAATGCCCGCCACCCGTATGGCTTCGGCGGCTCTTTTAAGGGAGGCCCTGGCTAAAGCCAGGGATTACCAGCGCAAGCTGGAAGCGGCGGCAGCCGGCCGGGGCGAGCATCCCGGCCGGGATCTGAAGATGGAAGCCCTGCTGCCGGTTCTGCGGCGGGAAATTCCCCTGCGGGTACACGCCCACCGGGCTGACGACATCATGACCGCCCTGCGCATAGCCCGGGAATTTGATCTACTGCTGGTGGTGGAACACTGCACCGAGGGTTACCTGGTGGCCCGGGAGCTGGCCGCTTACGGGGCCATGGCCGTGGTGGGGCCGGTGATAACCAACCGGGCCAAGGTGGAGCTGAAGGGTATTTCCCTGGAGACCCCCCGGATTCTGGCCGAGGCCGGGGTTACCTTTGCCATTATGACCGATCACCCGGTGGTGCCCATTCAGTACCTGGCGTTGTCCGCCGCCCTGACCCTCAGGGGCGGGCTGTCCGAAGAAAGAGCTCTGCGGGCCATTACGCTGGATGCAGCCAGGATCCTGGGCCTGGAAAGCCGGCTGGGCAGCCTGGAGCCGGGTAAGGACGCCGATATAGTGGTGTTGAGCGGCCATCCCTTTGATCCCCGTACCCGGGTAGTCAAAACTTACATTGAAGGGCGCCTGGTTTATCTACCCCGGCCATAAAAATTTTATTTTTCTTAGCAGGATCAGATAATTTCCCTGTCGAATATTCATGACGGAAAGATTAAACTATAATGTTAATTAGTGTCATATTATGTCGGAGGTGTAGGGAGTGAGAGGGGAGATTCTTGATGTTCTAATAGTTGACGATCAGCCCGGAGTACGTTACTTGCTGGAGATTCTCATTAAAGAATTCGGCCACCGGGTACACACTGCGGAAAACGGGCTGGTAGCCCTGGAGAGGGTACGCCAGATTCATCCGGATGTAATCTTTATGGATGTAAGAATGCCTTTAATGGACGGCCTGGAGACGCTGCGGCGGGTTAAAAAGATCACCTCCGACACCGTTGTTATTATCATGAGCGCTTATCTTTCCGATCATACCGTCGAGCAGGCCCTGAAGAATGGCGCTTATTGCTGCCTGGCCAAGCCCTTTGATATAGAAAAGATCAAGGAGCTGATCCAGGCTCTTTCCTGGCAGCACCGGAAAAGGGACTGGAATCAGAGCTATGTAATTTAGGTTCCAAGCCTGGTAATTTAAAATTTGCAACTTCAAAATATAAGCAGGAAAAAATTTTTTTTAAGCGAATAATTACATACAATATACAGGTAAATAAGGGCATTTTCAACCCATGGGGGTGCCCGGCGGCATCAGCGGTTGCCGGGCTGAGAAAAGCGTTTAACGCTTTACCCTTTGAACCTGATCTGGGTCATACCAGCGTAGGGAAATGGGTGAACCGTTAGCGTATTACACCCGTCTCCTGATCAGGTAGATGGGTTTTTTTATGGGAGGGGTTTTTGTGGGGGATTTTTACCGGGTTCTGGACGCCAATTTTAACCGTGCCCGGGAAGGACTGCGGGTGGTGGAGGAAGTAGCCCGCTTTATTCTGGATGATCCGCAAATAACCATGCGCATTAGAAAAATACGGCACCGTCTGGGCCTGCTGCAGGAGAAGCTTACCGGGCAGGGGATTGTTCTGGTCGAGGCCCGGGATGTTTGCAGGGACGTGGCTGCTCCCGCCCCTCCGGCAGCGGGAGAGGAAAAAATCAACCTTTTACAGCTAATTACGGCCAATTTCAAGCGGGTGCAGGAAGCCGTCCGGGTGCTGGAGGAGTATGCCCGTCTCCTGCCGTTCCCCGCCCCTTTTAAAGAAATACGCTATGAAGTGTACGCGCTGGAACAGGAAATGGCCGGCCGCCTGGTGCGGCCGGGTACGGGCAAAGTTCCCGGGAGGGTTGATTACAGCCTTTATGTGATCACGGGCGATAAATTCAGCCGGGGAAGGCCGCTGGTGGAAGTGGTCCGGGCGGCCATTGAAGGCGGGGCCACGGTTATCCAGCTGCGGGAAAAAGATTTTACCGCCCGCCAGCTGGTCGATGCCGGGCACCAGCTGCGCCGTCTGACCCGGGAAAAGGGAGTAACCTTTATTGTCAACGACCGGGTGGATATAGCCCTGGCGGTGGAGGCCGATGGTGTCCACCTGGGTCAGGACGACCTGCCCGTGGGTATGGCCCGGAAAATCCTTGGCCCCGGCAAAATTATCGGTGTTTCCACCCACAGTGTAGAGCAGGCCCTGGAAGCCCAGCGGCAGGGGGCGGACTATATCGGTGTGGGACCCGTCTTTGAAACCCGGACCAAGGATGATGTTCAGGCTCCGGTGGGTGTGGACCTGGTGCGGCAGGTGGCTTCCGTGGTCAGCATTCCCAAAGTGGCCATCGGGGGCATCAAGGCGTACAATGTGGAAGAGGTGATTGCCGCCGGGGCTGACGGAGCGGCAGTGATCACGGCAGTGGTGGCGGCAGAAGATATATCCGGCGCTGCCCGCGAACTGCGTTCCCGGATTGACAGGACAAGGAGGTAATAAACATGACCCAGCTTTTAGCAGCCCGGAGAGGAGAAATAACGGCGGCCATGCGCCGGGTAGCGGAAAAGGAAAAATTACCGGTGGAGGAAATTTTAAAGAAGGTGGCGGCCGGAACGGTGGTCATACCGGCCAACAGGAACCATGGTAATCTGGACCCCTGCGGCATTGGTGAGGGCCTGCGGACGAAAATAAACGCCAACCTGGGAACATCCACCGCCTTTCCCGATATTGAAGGTGAGCTGACCAAACTGGAAGCCGCCTTAAAAGCCGGGGCCGACGCGGTGATGGACCTGTCCACGGGTGGAGACCTGGATGGCTGCCGCCGGGCAGTTATTGCAAGGAGCCCTGTACCGGTGGGCACCGTGCCCATTTACCAGGCGGCTGTGGAAGCCCGGGAAAGGCGGGGCGGTATTGTCAGAATGACCGCCGACGACCTCTTTGCCGTTATTGAAAAGCAGGCTGCCGACGGGGTAGACTTTATCACCGTCCACTGCGGGATCACCCTGGAAGCCATTGGCCGCCTGCAAAGGCAGGGGCGCGTCACCGATATTGTCAGCCGGGGCGGTTCCTTCCTGGCCGGGTGGATGCTGCACAACGGCCGGGAAAACCCCCTGTACGAGCATTTTGACCGCCTGCTGGAGATATGCCTGCGTTACGACGTTACCCTGAGCCTGGGGGATGGCCTGCGGCCCGGGTGCCTGGCCGATGCCACCGACCGGGCCCAGATTCAGGAGTTGATTGTGCTGGGTGAACTGGTGGACCGGGCGCGGGCGGCGGGTGTCCAGGCCATGGTGGAAGGACCCGGACACGTTCCCCTGGACCAGGTGGCGGCCAACGTGCAGGTACAGAAAACGTTGTGCAAGGGGGCTCCTTTTTACGTCCTGGGTCCCCTGGTTACTGATGTGGCACCCGGCTACGACCATATTACCGCTGCCATTGGGGGAGCGGTGGCTGCCATGGCCGGGGCGGACTTCCTGTGCTACGTAACTCCTTCCGAACACCTGGGGCTGCCCACTTTGGAAGACGTGAAGGAGGGTGTGGTCGCCTCCCGCATTGCTGCCCACGCGGCGGACCTGGTCAAGGGGGTGCCGGGAGCCCGGGAATGGGATCTGGCCATGGCCCGGGCCCGCAAGGCGCTGGACTGGAAGGCGCAGATCAACCTGGCCATTGACCCGGAAAAGGCCCGCCGGTATCGCGAGAAACGCAATCCGGCCGGGACCAGGGCCTGCACCATGTGCGGCGAGTTCTGCGCCATGGAGATTGTGGCCAGGTACCTGGGTGCGGAGAAAGTGGAGGAATGCTAAAAAGGCCCGGTTGCGGGTGAAGGGACGGATGAACGCCGTCCCTTTTGATGATTATATTAAAAAATACGGCACAAAACTTTCGGGATGGTGTTCGGGTCATACCAGGCTGTTTCAGGGGAGTGATTGATTGTTGAAACTCGGGGAACTGGGCGAATTTGCCCTTATTGATCGCCTTTCCCGGGATCTGGTCCACCGGCCGGAAGAGGTGGTGCGGGGCATTGGGGATGATGCGGCGGTGCTGGACTTCGATGGCCCGCGGTGGCTGTTGTTCACCACCGATATGCTGGTGGAAGGAGTCCATTTTTCGCTGGATTATGCCTCCCCCGCCCAGGTTGGGATTAAGACTGTGGCGGTTAATGTGAGCGATATTGCCGCCATGGGCGGCTGGCCCGCCCATGGCGTGGTTTCCCTGGGCCTCCCCCCGCGCCTGTCCGTGGAGGAGGTGGAGGAACTCTACCGGGGCATCAGGCGGGCAGCGAAGGAATATGATTTGAACATCGTCGGCGGGGATACGGTGCTCAGCCCGGAGCGGCTGGTAATCAACGTGGCCCTGCTGGGCTTTGTGGAAAAGGGCCGGGCGGTATGCCGCAGCGGGGCCAGGGTGGGGGACCTGATCTGCGTCACCGGCAGCCTGGGCAAATCGGCCGCCGGGCTGTACCTGTGCCAGCATCCGGAGGCCGGGGCTGGCCCGGGGGTGGCGGCTTACCTCAAGCGGGCCCACCTGGAGCCCCGGGCAAAACTGCGCAGCGGGCAGATTTTATCCGCGGCGGGGGTAACGGCCATGGATGACGTCAGTGACGGCCTGGCTGCCGAACTGCGGGAGATCTGCCGGGCCAGCGGGGTGGGCTGCCGGGTGCGGGCGGCGGATATTCCCGTGGACTACCGGGTGAGAGAAGTGGCTGCCCTGGCCGGCCGGGATCCCCTGGACTGGGCTTTTTCCGGGGGTGAGGATTTTGAGCTGGTTTTCACCATTCCGCCGGAACGGGTTGCCCTGGTGGAGGAAAGGCTTGCCGCGGCCGGCGAGGAATGCCGTTGTATCGGAGAGGTTATCCCGGCGGAAAAGGGAATGGTGCTGGAATTGCCCGGCGGCCTTTGCGTGCCCCTGGAAGCCCGCGGCTACGATCATTTTGCCCCTTAACCCTTTCGGCTTACTAAGAGTTTTGCCCCGGCCTGTCTATGGGTTATAATACTGGCAGGCTTTTCTGTTCCGGTATAGAATTAAGAAACAGGTGGTTTCATGGCTCTGGAATGGCAGACCCGTTCCGCCGGGGAAACGGAAGAACTGGGCCGTCTCCTGGCCTCCCTTTTACAACCGGGGGACGTCCTTTGCCTGCACGGGGAGCTGGGTGCGGGTAAAACGGTGCTGGCCCGGGGCATTGCCCGGGGGCTGGGAGTTGCCGGGCCGGTAACCAGCCCCACGTTTACTTTAATTAACGAATACTCCGGCCGCCTGCCCCTTTATCATATGGACGTTTACCGCCTGGAAGGGCCGGGGGATATGGCTGACCTGGGTTACGAGGACTATTTCTACGGGTCCGGCGTGACCCTGGTTGAATGGGCGGGGCGGGTGAAGGAGATTTTACCTTCTGAAAGGCTGGATATCTACCTTGAGGGCTCTCTCCAGGATCCCGAGCTGCGCAGGATTTTGTTTGCCCCCCGGGGGGAGCGCTATGAAGAACTGGTGAAGGAGTTGAGCACCCTTGTTCGTGCTCGGCATTGAAGCTGCAACCCCGGTGGCTGCAGTGGCGGTGGTCCGGGGGGAAAAGGTGCTGGCCGAACGGATGGTCAACAACCAGCGTACCCATTCGGTGAACCTTTTGCCCATGATAAAAGCCGTAATGGAGGATGCAGGGGTTACCCGTAAAGACCTGGGGGGTATAGCCGTTTCCTCGGGTCCCGGGTCCTTTACCGGCCTGCGCATAGGCATGGCCACGGCCAAAACGCTGGCCCAGGTCTGGGGGTTGCCCATCGTGGGTATCAGCACCCTGGAGGCCCTGGCCTATCCTTTAACGGGCCAGGAGGGGCTGATCTGCCCCATTCTCAACGCCCGCAGGGACGAGGTATACGCGGCGGTATACCGGACGGTCGCAGGGAAGCTGGAGCGGCTGGAGGGCCCCATGGCCATCCGCCCGGAGGAACTCGCCCGGCGCCTGGAATCCCGGGATCTGCCCGTTACTTTGCTGGGCGACGGCGTTCCCGTTTACGGTGAATTCTTCTTAAAACAGCTTGGTGGCCGGGTTTTACTGGCCCCGGGCAGCGCTTCCTGGCCCAGGGGGGCACCGGTGGCCGAGCTGGGTTACCGGCGGCTGGTGGCCGGTGAGGGTATGGATCCCCTGAAACTCTTGCCCGATTATATCCGGTTATCCGAAGCAGAAGTAAAATGGCTGCAAAAACAAAAAGGGTAAGCCGGTGTTTCCTATGGAACTGACTTTTACCGAAATGTCCTGTGAGCATCTGGATGAAGTTATGGCCATCGAGCGGGCCTCTTTCCCCACCCCGTGGTCCCGCCATGCCTTTACCCATGAGCTGCTGCAAAATGAGTTTGCCGTATATATTGTGGTCCTGGCGGGGCAGAAGGTGATCGGTTATGCCGGCATGTGGCTGATCCTGGATGAGGCTCACGTAACCAATGTGGCCGTACATCCCGACTACCGCCGGCGGCAGGTCGGGCGCAGGCTGATGCAGGAACTCATGCGCCGGGCGGTTATGCTGGGAGCCAGCCGCATGACCCTCGAGGTGCGGACCTCCAACCAGGTGGCCAGACGCCTTTATGCCTCGCTGGGTTTTGTGGAGCGGTGACGGCGCCGGGGTTATTATACCGATACCAACGAGGATGCGGTAATTATGTGGAAGGACCCCCTTGATGGATTCTGGAGTGGGAGGTGAGCAGGTATGAACCCCGGTATGCGTTTGGTAGTCCGCCTGGGCGGCCTTGTGCTGGCTGCGGTGGGGCTGCTGGCCAACCTGCCCGCAGGCTGGACCATCGGGCTGGTGGCGGCCGGGCTGGCCATCTTTTTGCTGGCCGGCGGTGGCGGGTGAGGTTGTTAAGATGCGGCAGGTTGGTAACCTGCGGGAAAGATGCCGGCCCCATGGGTAAAAGTGCCGGCGGTCATTGTTAAAAAAAGATCTTGACAATCCCCGGAAAGGGGTGTTAATTTATACTCAATAGATACCCCTACAGGTATTAGTATTTTCATATACCGGTAAGGGTAGATGGTACCGGCCCGGCCGGGCCGGTACCTGAAAGATGGTTGAAATATATCCCGGAATAAGGAGGCGGAGTTTGTTTATGACCACAGCGGAACTGCAGAACATCAAGGCGGATAAGGTTGTGGACGCCCGGGGGGTTTCCTGCCCCGGCCCCATTACCCGCCGCCTTCTTCCTGGCTAAAAGCGGTACAGTGCCGGCAGGTGCCTGGACTGCGGGGTTTGCTCCGAGTGCCGCCAGTGTGCGGCCACCTGCCCGGCCGGTGCCGTTGACCTTTCCATGAAGGAGGAGCAGAAAGAGTATCAGGTGGGTGCGGTGATTATAGCCACGGGGTTTCAGCTCTTCCCCGCCCGGGAGAAGCCGCAGTACGGTTACGGGAAGTTTAAAAACGTCATCACCGGCATGCAGATGGACCTGCCCCCAAAGGGCCGGTCTTTTTTGTGCCCTTTCATAACTATCCGGGGCGGCAGTCATACCCCGTTCCTTTGTGCCGGGGACCGGCGGGATTATCTCTTAAAGGGTTCCGTGCCTTCCGGGAATTTACCCCGGCCTGCCCCCGGGTTATAATAGGGAGAGGTAATTTTTACGTGCTGCCCGGCAGCATTCTGGAGGCTGATTGGAGATGGGGATATATAACGATGTGACGGAATTGATTGGTTCCACGCCCCTGGTTCGCCTGCGCCGGGTGGCTTCCGGCCTGCCCGCTGCCGTCCTGGCCAAGCTGGAGTACTTCAATCCCGGGGGCAGCGTTAAAGACCGGATAGCCTGCAATATGATCCGGGAGGCGGAAGAAAAGGGGCTGATCACCAGAGATACGCTGATCATCGAGCCTACCAGCGGAAATACCGGTATCGGCCTGGCCATGGTCTGCGCAGCCCGGGGTTACCGCCTGGTGCTGACCATGCCCGAAACCATGAGCGTGGAGCGTCGCAGGCTCCTGGCTGCCTACGGAGCCGAAGTGGTTCTCACCCCCGGCAGCGAGGGTATGGCCGGGGCGGTGCGTAAGGCGCAGGAGCTGGCGGCTTCTCACCCCAACGCCTTTATCCCGCAGCAGTTTGCCAACCCGGCCAACCCGGCAGCCCACCGGGCCACCACGGCCGAAGAAATCTGGCGGGATACCGGCGGCGAGGTGGATTTCTTTGTGGCCGGCGTTGGCACCGGGGGTACCATCACCGGGGTGGCCTCCGTTTTGAAGGCCCGCCGTCCCTCCCTGCGGGCGGTGGCGGTGGAACCGGCCGCCTCGCCGGTGCTTTCCGGCGGGGAGCCCGGGCCCCATAAAATTCAGGGCATTGGTGCAGGTTTTGTGCCGGAAGTGCTCGACCGGTCCCTGCTGGATGAAATCATCCGGGTAACCGATGAAGATGCGCTGCACACTGCCCGCCGCCTGGCCCGGGAGGAGGGCCTGCTGGTGGGGATCTCCGCGGGGGCGGCCGCCTGGGCGGCCATCCAGGTGGCCAGCCGGCCGGAAAACCGGGGTAAAAACGTGGTGGTCCTGCTCCCGGATACGGGAGAACGCTACCTTTCCACCGATTTGTTTGATTATTAAAGTGAAATTAAAGTGAAAGGCTTCCGGCGCCCAGGCACTGCTGCCGGGTTTGATCCGGGGCCGGTATGGCCGTGGTACCGGCAGGCTTGTAAAGCAAGATGTTCCGGCTGTCGCTGTTAAGCAATGCCTGTCTTTAAAAAAGTTTACTGGACGGGAGATGTGACCGATGAGCTCGCCTGCCAGGGCACCGCTTTTACTCCGGCAGAGTAAGGAATTAATAACCGCTAATTTGGAACGCCCTTTTGTCAATCCTTACCTGGCCATCCTGGTGGGGGTGATGGGGGCTGCCTTCTCTTCCATTTTTACCAAGCTGGCCGCGGCCCCGCCCATGGTTATTGCCTTCTACCGGCTGGGGTTTACCGTGCTCATGATTGCCCCCGTGGTCCTGACCAGGGAGCGGGAGGAACTGCGCTCCATGGGCCGGCGGGATATCCTTCTGGCCTGCCTTTCCGGCGTTTTGCTGGCGCTGCATTTTACTGCCTGGATTGCCTCCCTGGAGTACACTTCCATCGCCAGCTCCACCGTACTGGTGGCCATGCAGCCCCTGTTTACCGTTCTGGGGGGCTACCTGCTCTACAGGGAAAAAATCGCCCTCCCCGGGCTGGCGGGGGCAGCCCTGGCCCTGCTCGGCAGCGTTATGGTGGGGGTTGGCGACTTTCAAATCGGGGGGCGGGCCTTCTGGGGGGACATCCTGGCCTTTGCCGGGGCCATTTTTGTGGCCGGCTACGTTTTAATCGGGCGCGGCCTGCGGCACCGACTTTCACTGCTCCCCTACATATTCGTCGTCTACGGGGCCAGTGCGGTGACCCTGCTGGCGGGTGCCCTGCTGGCAGGGGTACCCCTGTTTCCGTATCCCCCGACGACATGGCTGTGGTTCTTTCTCCTGGCCCTGGTATCCACCATTTTCGGCCACACCATTTTCAACTGGGCCCTGCGTTACGTCAAGGCGGCCGTGGTGTCGGTGAGTCTGCTGGGCGAACCGGTGGGGGCCACCATTCTGGCTTACTTCATTTTTCATCAAGTACCTTCGTTCCTGCAGCTGGCCGGGGGCCTGGCCATCATTGCGGGGCTGGCCATTTTTATCCGGGCGGCCGGGAGGCAGGAGTAGAGTATGGGTAATATACATTTGCTGCCTACCGTAGCGGGCTGGGTGGGCACCGCCTGGAGTGAGCGGGGGCTGGTGGCCCTCACCTTTCCCCGGCCCCATCGGGAGGGGGCCTTGGCTGCCCTGCGGGATGAATCGGGGTGCGGCGCAAATTGCCGGGGCGGATCGGCGGCGGAAGAGTGGCTTTCCGTCCTGGAAGAGCGGCTGAACCGGTATTTCCGGGGGCAGCGGGTTTCCTTTACGGATATCCCCGTGGACTTCTCCTTATACAGGCCCTTTACAGTGCGGGTGCTGGAAATCGTGCGGCGCATAGGTTACGGCCAGTTATGGTCATACCGGCAGGTGGCGGAGGCCGCCGGCTACCCCCGGGCCGCCCGGGCTGCGGGCGGGGCCGTAAGGGCCAACCGGGTTCCCCTGGTCATACCCTGCCACCGGGTCATCTGCAGTGACGGGTCCCCGGGCGGTTTCGGGGGCGGGCTGCCGCTGAAACAGTGGCTGCTGGAGCTGGAAGGCGTGCGTCCCGGCCCCGCCGGGCGATACCAATTGACAAACGGCCCGGTTATGCGGTAATATAAGTAAGGTGCGGCATGTAAGCCGGGCCGGCAAGTAAATACTCAGCGCTGGTGTAGCTCAGCGGTAGAGCAGCGCACTCGTAATGCGCAGGCCGTCGGTTCGAATCCGACCACCAGCTCCAGCCTTGAGAATCAAGGGTTTCAGCCTCCGGAGTGTCCTTGCGAATGCGCAGGCA
>NZ_KK365996.1:18746-37186 GCF_000686645.1 Desulfofundulus thermocisternus DSM 10259 | reverse complement strand
ACGTCGTCACCGGGAAATTCATAAGTCGACAGCAACTCCCGTACTTCCATCTCCACCAGCTCTAACAGCTCCGGGTCATCCACCATGTCCGCCTTGTTCAGATACACCACAATGTACGGCACTTCCACCTGACGCGCCAGCAAAATGTGCTCCCGCGTCTGCGGCATGGGACCGTCCGCCGCCGATACCACCAGTATCGCCCCGTCCATCTGGGCCGCACCGGTGATCATGTTCTTCACGTAGTCCGCGTGACCGGGACAGTCCACGTGGGCATAGTGCCTCTTCTCTGTCTCGTATTCCACGTGAGCGGTGTTGATCGTTATGCCCCGCTCCCGCTCTTCCGGCGCATTGTCAATTTCTTCGTATTTCTTCACCTGCGCCTTACCCACCGTCGCCAGCACCGTCGTAATCGCCGCCGTCAATGTGGTCTTCCCGTGGTCCACGTGCCCAATCGTCCCTACGTTCACGTGGGGTTTCGTCCGCTCAAATTTGGCCTTGGCCATGACATTAGATCCTCCTTATCCAGCATATAGTTTTATGGGCAGGAAATGCAGGTGCGGCCTTTATCCCCGCCGCCGGGCAATAATTGCTTCAGCCATCGAGAGCGGCACTTCTTCATAATGACTGAACTGCATGGTGTAGGTGCCCCGGCCCTGGGTGCGCGAACGAAGATCCGTGGCGTAGCCGAACATTTCGGCCAGGGGGACGTAAGCATGAATAACCTGGGCGTTACCCCGCCGTTCTATCTCTTCAATACGCCCGCGACGGGCATTCAGGTCCCCAATGACGTCCCCCATATACTCCTCCATGACCACCACTTCCACCTTCATAACCGGCTCCATTAGCACCGGTTTAGCCTTCTGCGCTCCATTTTTGAAGGCTATGGAACTGGCAATCTTAAAGGCCATTTCCGAGGAGTCAACTTCATGGTAAGAACCATCGACCAGGGTTACCCGCACATCCACCACCGGGTAACCGGCCAGGACACCGTTTTCCATGGCCTCCCTGACGCCGGCATCGACAGCCGGGATGTATTCCTTGGGCACCACACCACCGACAATCTTGTTGACAAACTCGTAGCCGGCGCCCCGCTCCAGGGGTTCAATTTCCAGCACCACATGACCGTACTGGCCCCGGCCACCGGTCTGCCGTATAAATTTACCTTCAGCCCGGGCCTTTTCCCTGATGGTCTCTTTATAGGCCACCTGCGGGCGTCCTACATTGGCCCCGACCTTAAATTCGCGCGTCAGCCGGTCGACAATGATTTCCAGATGCAGTTCGCCCATACCCGAAATAATGGTCTGACCCGTTTCCGGATCCGTATGCATCTTGAAGGTAGGGTCTTCTTCCGCCAGCTTGGAAAGAGCTGCCCCCAATTTATCCTGGTCGGCCTTGGTCTTGGGCTCGATAGCCACAGAGATAACCGGCTCAGGAAAATCCATGGACTCCAGGACTATGGGGTGCTTTTCATCGCACAGGGTATCCCCGGTGGTGGTCTCCTTTAAGCCCACCGCCGCTACAATATCCCCGGCATAAGCCTCATCTATTTCCTCCCGGTGATTGGCATGCATGCGCAGAATGCGCCCGATGCGCTCCCGCCGGTTTTTGGTGGAATTGTAAACGTATGAGCCAGAAGTTACCTTGCCTGAGTATACCCGGAAAAAGGTGAGTTTACCCACGTAAGGATCGGCCATGATCTTAAAAGCCAGGGCCGAAAATGGCTCATCGTCCCTGGCCACCCGCTTATCTTCCACCCCGGTTTCGGGGTTGAGACCCCGGATGGCCGGTATGTCCGTGGGTGCCGGAAGAAAGTCGACAATGGCATCCAGAAGGGGCTGAACCCCTTTATTTTTAAACGATGAACCGCATAATACCGGGATCATTTTCACCGCCAGGGTGGCCTTGCGGATACCCCGCTTGATCTCTTCCTCGGTCAGTTCTTCGCCTTCCAAATACTTAAACATTAATTCTTCATCCGATTCGGCTACTGCCTCCAGCAGCTTCTCCCGGTACTCGGCGACCAGGTCGCGCATTTCCTCGGGAATGTCCGTCACCTTGCTGCGCGTTCCCAGGTCATCAACATAAATAATAGCTTTATTCCGGATCAGATCTACCACACCGACAAAACTGTCCTCCGCACCTATAGGCAACTGGATGGCTACCGGATTGGCACCCAGCCGCTCCCGGATCATGTTCATGCTGCGGAAAAAGTCCGCTCCTACCCGGTCCATCTTGTTGATATAGGCAATCCTGGGGACGCCATATTTATCGGCCTGGCGCCATACGGTCTCCGACTGGGGTTCCACGCCGCCCACGGAACAGAATATGGCCACGGCACCATCAAGCACCCGCAGGGAGCGTTCTACCTCCACGGTAAAGTCCACGTGTCCGGGCGTGTCAATGATGTTAATGCAACAATCCCGCCACTGGCAGCTGGTAGCAGCAGAAGTGATGGTAATACCCCGCTCCTGCTCCTGTATCATCCAGTCCATAGTGGCGGCTCCATCATGCACCTCTCCCATTTTATGCACACGGCCGGTGTAGAAAAGAATGCGTTCGGTGGTGGTGGTTTTGCCGGCATCTATGTGAGCCATTATACCGATATTGCGTGTTTTTTCCAGTGGAAATTGCCGTGCCACGTTTTCACCCCCTTACCACCGGTAATGGGCAAAGGCTTTGTTAGCTTCCGCCATCTTATGGGTATCTTCCTTCTTTTTCACCGCCCCTCCCGTATTGTTGGCGGCATCCATAATTTCCGCGGCCAGCTTTTCTTCCATGCTCTTGCCGCTGCGCTGCCGGGCATACTGGGTTATCCAGCGGATGCCCAGAGTCTGCCGCCGCTCGGGACGGACTTCCACAGGTACCTGATAGTTGGCTCCACCAACCCGGCGTGCCTTTACCTCCAGAACGGGCATAACATTTTTCATAGCCTGCTCAAAAACTTCCAGCGGATCCCTGCCCGTCTTTTCCCGGATGATGTCAAAGGCTCTATAGCATATGCGCTCGGCTATGCTCTTCTTGCCCTTGAGCATAACCTGGTTGATCAATTTGGTGACCACCTTGCTGTTGTAAATAGGGTCAGGCGGTACATCCCGCTTGGCCACCGCACCTCTCCTGGGCATTTCCTACCCCCCTTTACCAGAAAGTATAACCTTTCCTGCCGAACTTAAAACTACCGGCTGAGCCAGCCGGCGCTTAACTTACTTTTTCGGGCGCTTGGCACCATACTTGGACCGCCCCCGGTTCCGGTTCTGCACACCGGCACAATCCAGGGCACCCCTGATGATATGATAACGGACCCCGGGCAGATCCTTGACCCGGCCGCCCCGGACCAGTACCACCGAGTGCTCCTGCAGATTATGCCCGATCCCCGGAATGTAGGAGGTTACCTCAATCCCGTTGGTAAGCCTTACCCGGGCCACCTTGCGCAGGGCGGAGTTAGGCTTTTTCGGGGTTGTAGTGTAAACCCTGGTACATACCCCCCGCTTCTGCGGATTCCCCTTAAGCGCGGGAGCCGAGGACTTCTGGGTTACCTTTTCCCGGCCCTTGCGAACCAGCTGGCTGATGGTCGGCATGCCGCTACACCTCCTTCCTCCAGATTATCGGACATAATCACAGCACCCCTGTTAAAGCGGCGGTTAATCTTCAATAACCGCCGCTGAGGCACATCCCACTTCAATATGGCAGGCTCTGCCCAGCTGGGACATGGTTTCCACCTCAACCAGGGGTATGTTTTTGGCGTGACAGGCCTGGATAATGGGATCAATGACATGACGCTCCGCATTTTTGGCTACGTAAACAACCTTTGCCTGCCCTCGATTAATGGCTTTCATGGTCTGCTTGGAACCCACCATTTTTTTGCGGGCGTTGGACAGCCGGGCCAAAGGCATGAGCTCTCCCCCCATGAAATCCAGACACTCTCATATCTTAACATCAGTCACGAATGTTGTCAATATTTTCGTCAGCCGCTGCCACATCAGCAGGCACAAGATCTCCCTGCCGTTCTTCCTCCTTTTCTTCCAGCACCTGAATATTGCGGTAGCGGCTCATTCCTGTACCTGCAGGTACCAGCTTGCCGATGATCACGTTTTCCTTCAGCCCGATCAGGGGATCCACTTTCCCTTTAATGGCCGCTTCAGTTAATACCCGGGTGGTTTCCTGGAATGATGCAGCCGAAAGGAACGAATCGGTAGCCAGGGAAGCCTTGGTTATTCCCAGCAATACCGGCCGCGCCACCGCTTCTTTTCCACCTTTTTCCCGAATGCGGCGGTTTTCGTCTTCCAGTTCGAACTTGTCGATTATACCACCGGGAAGCAGCTCTGTATCGCCGGGGTCCTCCACCCTGACCTTGCGCAGCATCTGGCGGATCATCACTTCAATGTGCTTGTCGTTAATATCCACGCCCTGCAGGCGGTATACCCGCTGCACCTCGTGCAGGAGGTAGGTATAAACACCGTGCAGCCCTTTAATCTTCAAAAGGTCATGGGGGTTGATGGAGCCCTCGGTCAGCTCATCCCCGGCAGCAACCCGGTCCCCGGCATTAACTTTCAGGCGGGCACCATAGGGAACCTGGTAAGTATATTTTTCACCGCTGTCGGTGGTAATCTCCACCTCCCGGCGCCCCTTCACTTCCCGTATATCCACCACACCGTCGGCCTCGGCAATGATCGCCTGGCCTTTCGGGCGGCGAGCTTCAAAAAGTTCTTCAACTCTGGGCAGACCCTGGGTGATATCATCACCGGCCACGCCACCGGTGTGGAAGGTACGCATGGTTAACTGGGTGCCCGGCTCGCCAATGGACTGGGCGGCGATGATCCCCACGGCTTCCCCAATATCCACCATATGGCCGGTGGCCAGGTTGCGCCCGTAGCATTTCACACACACGCCGTAGCGGGTTCTACAGGTAATCACCGAGCGAATCCATACTTCTTTAATGCCCGCTTCAACGATAGCCCTGGCCTTCTCCTCGTTAATCTCCTCATCCGCCCTCACCAGCACCTCACCGGTTTCGGGATGTATGATGTCATTTAATGCCACACGGCCCACCAGGCGGTCTTCCAGCTTTTCGATTACTTCCGTACCATCTTTAATTTCCTGTACCAGAATGCCCTCCCTGGTGCCGCAGTCTTCCTCGCGAACGATCACATCCTGAGCCACGTCCACCAGGCGCCGGGTAAGATAACCCGAGTCTGCAGTACGCAGGGCCGTGTCGGCCAGGCCCTTGCGGGCACCGTGGGTGGAAATGAAGTATTCCAGTACGGCCAGCCCTTCCCGGAAGTTGGATTTAATGGGTACGGGTATAATCCGCCCCGAAGGGTCGGCCATTAGTCCCCGCATGCCGGCCAGCTGGCGAATTTGCTGGATATTACCCCGGGCCCCGGAGTTGGCCATCATATACACCGGGTTGAATTTATCAAGGACATTAAGCAGGGACCTGGTTACTTTATCGGTAGCTTCGTTCCAGATGGTGATGATCTTACGGTAACGCTCCTCTTCCGTAATCAACCCCCGGCGGTACTGGGTTTCCACCGTTTCCACCTGCTTGTCGGCCTCCGCCAGGATCTCCTTTTTCTCCGGGGGAATTATAATGTCGGAAGTGCTGATGGTAACCCCGGCCCGGGTAGCAAAGTGGAAGCCCACGGTCTTAATGCCGTCCAGCATGGTAGCCGTAGCCGAATACCCCAGCTTGCGGTAGCAATCATCCACCAGCTGTACCAGGCTCTTCTTGTCCATGACGGTATTCAGGTAGCCCAGCTCCTTGGGGACCACTTCATTGAAAATGATCCTCCCCACGGTGGTCTCCAGTCGCTCCCCGTTGGGCTGGCGCACCTGAACCCGGGCCTGCAGGCTTACGGCCCCGTTATAATAGGCCATAATTGCTTCCTCATAGTCCTTGAAAACCTTCCCCTCACCGGGTGCACCGGGTTTTTCCATGGTCAGGTAGTAACAACCCAGGACCATGTCCTGCGTGGGAATGGTCACCGGCCGGCCGTCTTTGGGGTTCAATATGTTATGCGAAGAGAGCATGAGCAACCGGGCTTCAGCCTGGGCTTCCGCCGACAGGGGTACGTGTACAGCCATCTGGTCGCCGTCAAAGTCGGCGTTATAAGCAGTGCACACCATGGGGTGGATCTGGATGGCCCGGCCTTCCACCAGGACAGGCTCAAAGGCCTGGATACCAAGCCGGTGCAGCGTGGGGGCCCGGTTTAAAAGCACCGGGTGCTCCCTGATCACCTCTTCCAGCACGTCCCATACTTCGGGGCGCACCCGTTCCACCATACGCTTGGCGCTCTTGATGTTATGGGCCAGACCCTTGTTCACCAGCTGCTTCATGACAAAGGGCTTGAAGAGCTCCAGGGCCATCTCCTTGGGCAGGCCGCACTGGTGCAGCTTCAGGGTGGGACCAACCACAATCACGGAACGGCCGGAGTAATCCACCCGCTTGCCCAGGAGGTTCTGGCGGAATCGCCCCTGCTTGCCTTTGAGCATATCGCTTAGAGATTTTAAGGGCCGGTTTCCGGGGCCGGTAACGGGACGCCCCCGGCGCCCGTTGTCAATAAGGGCATCCACCGCTTCCTGGAGCATGCGCTTTTCATTGCGCACGATTATATCGGGAGCCCCTAAATCCAGTAGCCGCTTCAAGCGGTTATTACGGTTGATAACCCGCCGGTATAAATCATTTAAATCCGAGGTGGCAAAGCGTCCCCCATCAAGCTGGACCATGGGACGGAGTTCGGGGGGGATTACCGGAATGACATCCAGAATCATCCATTCGGGCCGGTTACCGGATTTGCGAAAAGCTTCCACCACTTCCAGGCGGCGAATGGCTCTTACCCGACGTTGACCGCTAACTTCCTTGAGCTCCTGGCGCAGCTCCCGGCTCATTTCGTCCAGGTCGATTTCGGCCAGGAGTTCCTTGATCGCCTCGGCACCCATCCCCGCTTTAAAGGCATTGCCGTACTTCTCCCGGTACTCCCGGTATTCCGTTTCCGTAAGCAGCTGTTTTTTAATCAGGGGAGTATTACCCGGATCGATAACAATATATGACACAAAATAAAGAACTTTTTCCAGCGCGCGGGGCGACATGTCCAGAAGCAGGCCCATGCGGCTGGGAATACCTTTAAAGTACCAGACGTGGGACACGGGGGCAGCAAGTTCGATATGCCCCAGGCGCTCCCGGCGCACCTTCGAACGGGTAACCTCCACGCCACAGCGATCGCATACCACGCCTTTGTAGCGCACCCGTTTGTATTTACCGCAATGGCACTCCCAGTCCCTGGTGGGGCCGAAAATTCGTTCACAGAAGAGGCCGTCCCTCTCCGGCTTTAATGTCCGGTAGTTGATTGTTTCCGGCTTCTTCACCTCGCCGCTGGACCACTTGCGGATCATGTCCGAGGAAGCCAGGCCAATGCGGATGCGGTCAAAGTTATTTAAATCCAGCAAAGGATCTCTCTCCCTTCGCTAAAGATTATCGCCGGTTCCACCGGGCTGGCCAAACCGCCCTCAACAGCCGTATAAACCCTTCCGGCATGGATGCGGTGCCGCCGGCGCAAAGCGCTGAAGCAGGCCTGGACAGCACCGCAATTATACGGACCAGCTCATGCACTTATTTTCCCACTAATAATCATCCGGCTCCGTATCCTCAACATCCACATCCAGAACCTCATCGGGCAGCTCAACGGGGAAATCTTCCTCTTCTTCTTCGTAGTCATCCCGCTCCTCTTCGGCCTCCGCGTTGGAATCATAATCCTTTTCCTGCCGGGGCTCCGGGGCAGGAATATCAAGGCCGAGGTCGCGGGCAGTTTCCTGCATATCATCATCCACTTCTTTAATTTCGATTTCCTCATCATCCTCCGAGAGGACCCTTACATCCAGCGCCAGGCTTTGCAATTCTTTGATCAATACTTTGAAGGATTCGGGCACACCCGGCTCGGGTACGTTTTCCCCTTTGACTATAGCCTCATACGTCTTAACCCGGCCCACAACATCGTCGGATTTTACCGTCAGAATTTCCTGCAGCGTATAGGCTGCACCATAGGCTTCCAGCGCCCATACCTCCATCTCGCCGAAACGCTGGCCGCCAAACTGGGCCTTACCACCGAGAGGCTGCTGGGTAACCAGGGAATAGGGGCCGGTGGAGCGAGCGTGAATCTTATCGTCCACCAGGTGAGCCAGCTTGAGCATGTACAGGTAACCCACGGTGATGGGGTTGTCAAAGGGCTCACCGGTACGTCCATCGTAAAGGGTTATCTTGCCGTCCCGGGGTAACCCGGCCTTCTCCAGGAACTCCAGGATATCTTCTTCCGTAGCCCCGTTAAAGACCGGTGTGGAAACATGGTATCCCAGCACCTTGGCCGCCCAACCCAGGTGAGTCTCCAGCACCTGGCCCAGGTTCATCCGTGAGGGCACGCCCAGGGGGTTCAGCACTATTTCCACTGGAGTGCCGTCGGGGAGAAACGGCATATCTTCCTCGGGCAGGATCCGGGCAATAACCCCCTTATTTCCGTGGCGGCCGGCCATTTTATCGCCTTCGGATATCTTGCGTTTCTGAGCCACATAAACCCTGACCAGCTGGTTAACCCCCGGGGGTAGCTCATCGCCCTTTTCCCGGGAAAATACTTTCACGTCCACCACTTTCCCGGATTCGCCGTGGGGTACCCTAAGTGAGGTGTCACGTACCTCCCGGGCCTTTTCACCAAAAATGGCCCGCAGCAGGCGCTCTTCGGCAGTGAGCTCGGTTTCCCCCTTGGGCGTAACTTTGCCCACCAGAATGTCCCCGGGACGCACTTCCGCTCCCACCCGGATAATGCCCCGCTCGTCCAGGTCCTTCAAGATTTCCTCACCGACGTTGGGAATATCCCTGGTAATCTCCTCCGGGCCGAGCTTGGTATCCCGGGCATCGCACTCGTACTCCTCTATGTGTATTGAGGTAAAATAATCATCCTTAACAAGCTTCTCGCTGACCAGGATGGCGTCCTCGTAGTTGTAACCTTCCCAGGGCATGAAGGCCACCAGCACGTTACGGCCCAGGGCCAGCTCTCCCTGGTCGGTGGAGGGACCGTCGGCAATTACCTGGCCCGCCTCAACCCTGTCACCCTTATTTACAATAGGCTTTTGATTGATGCAGGTCCCCTGGTTGGAACGGGCAAATTTAATCAGTTTATAGGTATCCAGCTTACCGCTGTCGGTGCGAACCACGATTTCATTGGCCGTTACCCGTTCGACCACGCCGCTGTTTTTGGCAATAACCACCACACCTGAATCCCGGGCGGCTTTATATTCCAGCCCCGTACCCACCAGGGGTGCCTCGGCTTTTATCAGGGGTACGGCCTGGCGCTGCATGTTGGCACCCATCAACGCCCGGTTGGCATCGTCGTGCTCCAGGAAAGGAATCAGGGAAGTGGCCACGCTGAAGACCTGCTTGGGCGATACATCCATGTAATCAACCCTGTCCACGGGCACCACAATAATCTCGTGACCGTGGCGGGCGTTTACCCGATCCTCCAGAAAATAACCGTTCTCGTCCACGGGGGCATTGGCCTGGGCAATAACCAGATCTTCTTCCTCATCGGCGGTAAGGTAGACGATTTCGTCGGTGACCCTCCGCTCCTCTTTATTTACCTTGCGGTAGGGCGTTTCAATAAAGCCAAAGTGGTTAATCCGGGCATAGCAGGACAGTGAACCGATCAGGCCGATGTTGGGACCTTCCGGCGTTTCAATGGGACACATACGGCCGTAGTGGGAATGGTGTACGTCCCGCACTTCAAAACCGGCTCTTTCCCGGCTCAATCCCCCCGGCCCCAGGGCCGACAGGCGGCGCTTGTGGGTCAGCTCGGCCAGAGGATTGGTCTGATCCATAAACTGGGAGAGCTGGCTGGAGCCGAAAAATTCCTTTATGGCCGCTACCACCGGCCGGATGTTGATAAGAACCTGGGGAGTAATGACATCCACATCCTGGATGGTCATCCTCTCCCGCACCACCCGCTCCATGCGGGACAAGCCTATGCGGAACTGGTTTTGCAGCAACTCACCCACTGAACGCAGGCGCCGGTTACCCAGGTGATCAATGTCATCCACCTGGCCCTCCCCATCCATCAGGCGCAAAAGGTACTTAATGGTAGCAATGATATCCCCGGGTGTCAGTTCCCGGATAAATTCCCGGTTCTTTGGCACCTCCCGCTTCAGATAGGGGTCCCATTCCATTTGCCCCTGACCGTCATCATTAAAGCGGTAAAGAACGTCGTGCTTCAGCTTCTTCCAGATTTTATAGCGACCCACGTTGGCCAGGTCATAACGCTTGGGATCAAAAAACAGTGAATGAAGCAGAGAGCGGGCGCTCTCCACCGTGGGGGGCTCTCCGGGCCGCAACCGCTTGTAAATTTCTACCAGGGCTTCCTCTTCCGAATCGGTATTGTCTCTGGTCAGGGTTTCCTGTATATACTTGTTACCTTCAAACAGGTCGATAATCATTACATTGGAGCTGTATCCCAGGGCCCGAACCAGCACAGTAACCGGGATTTTACGGGTACGGTCAACGCGTACGAAAACATGGTCGTTTACGTCGGTTTCAAATTCCAGCCACGCCCCCCGGTTGGGGATAATGGTGGCGGTATAAATTTTCTTGCCACTGGGATCGAGCTGTTCGGCAAAGTAAACCCCGGGTGAACGCACCAGCTGGCTGACAATCACCCGCTCGGCACCGTTGATGATAAAAGTACCCTTTTCGGTCATGAGGGGGAAATCCCCCATGAAAACTTCCTGTTCTTTTACCTCTCCCGTTTCTTTATTTATCAGGCGAACCTTTACCCTTAAGGGCGCCGCGTAGGTGACATCACGCTCCTTGCATTCCTCGACGGAATACTTGGGTTCACCAAGGGTATAGTCCAGGAACTCAAGGACCAGATTCCCGGTGAAATCCTGGATTGGTGAAACATCATGAAAAACCTCGCGCAATCCCTCCCTCAAAAACCAGTCATAGGAATTGCGCTGCACTTCGATTAAATTGGGCAATCCCAGAACTTCCCGGAACTTGGCAAAACTCCACCTGGTTCTCTTCCCGGCGCTTGCAGTATCCATTGAGAGCTTCACACCCCCCAAAATTAAAAAACAACGAAAAGCAAGGTTTTCCCCCGTGTTGAAAACCTCGCTTTCCTGCGCAACATAAAAAGCTATGCCTGGTTATTATTTCCGCAAAGAAAATTATTCATACATACCGGATACGGAATTAAAATCCGGTCCCCGTTCCGCACACATTTGCATGGACGTTTAGACATGATAGCATATTCCAACTGGGTTGTCAAGGGCTGGTTTTAAAGAGAGGGCTTATCATCCCGGTCATTTTTCTCAACAAATTTTTTAATCCGGGATAGAAAATCATGGACACGAACTGGTTTGCTGATATAATCATCACACCCGGCTGCCAGGGCCTTCTCCGCATCTCCCTTCATGGCATAGGCTGTCACAGCCAGAACAGGAATATCCCGCGTGGCAGGATCTCCCTTCAACAGCCTGGCGACCTGCAACCCGTCCATTCCGGGCAGCTCAATATCCAGGAGAATTAAATCGGGTTTTTCCTGGCGTACCATTTCCAGACCGTTCCTAAGCACGTGGACATACGTACCCAAGCATGATAAACTCATGCTCCGGCCAAAATTTTACTGCAATCAGGCTGTTTTTGACCGACGCAGGGCGAACGGTGCTCCCTGCGGTTCGCGCCGGGGAATTCCACCCCGGATGGCGGAGCCGGAACATCCGCGCTGTACCAGTTCGCACCGGCACAGGCTTCATTGCTCCAATCACAGTCAGGGCCATGCGTCATCAGGCAACCCGGCACTCAACACCCAGGTTAAGTTAATACCTCTGGAAGCTGAGTGTTACAATGGGTGTTGAGTGCTGGGCCACCCTCAGCCGGTGCCTGAAAGGATAGGGAGGTCAATGTCCATGGATTCCTTCCCGCTCCCCTGCCCTGTTAGGGCCGCTCACAGTCTTGCGCCGGCCTGGCCGGACTTCATCAGGGAGTGGTACGTGGTCCCGGGCATCCTTGCAGGTCCCCGGGAAGCGTTGCCGCTGCCCTCCACCTGCCAGACCGGCGCAGAAACTAAAACCTGTCTGCGTAAAGAAGCGCTATCCTGTCGCTGAAATGCGTCTTCTCCAGGCTATTGGATACTCTCAACCAGTAATTGCGCCTGGAAGTCCTCTTCCTTTCGGGTAGTTTCAACACGGAGCTTTTTGTCGCTTTTTCCAGCTTAAATCCCAGGCCGCGCCGGGCAATGACGCAGGCCGCTGAACCGTGGGAGGACAGGCCGTAACGAACCATGAATTTAAGCTGACCAATGACTGATGTGGCGAAGGGATCAACGTTTTTCCCATCAGGCTTCAGGAGTTCCACCCCTTCCCGGAGGGTACAGGATTCCACCATCATACGGAATTGCCTGTAAGTCAAGCCGGAGAGCATCCTGGCACGTTTTGTACCTGACTCCCGCAGGGCCTGTTTCTTTTTAGCGAAGTCCAGGTCCTCGATGGCTATGGGTTTCCCTCTTTCCTTCGCGTACAGAACCGCTTTTTTGACTGCCTCGCCCAAAGCAGCTTTTACCTGGTTTTTACTCCTGTCACGCATCGGAACCGGGATTTCGAATTCGTTTAAAGGATTGCCGAAGCGGTCAATGTCGCCCACCCGGAGGAAGCCGTCGTTTAAGTCAATACCCACGGCTCCATTCCATCTGCTGGTCCGCAGCGGCGAAGCTTCCAACTCCGTCGTCGCATGTACGTACCAGCTATCTCCCCTGCGGAGAAAACGGTAGGATATAGCCGCTGTGCATTCCTTCCTGCCTTTGACAATTCTTCTAACGGTCCTGGCCCTGTCCAGGTGTTCCTGGCCGTAGGGAAAAACGATGCCGGTCAGCTCGATGTATCTGCCGAATTGCCGGGTGAACTCATCGGCTACCCGAATCCTCAAGGTGTTGTCCCGGAAGTACGTGCAGGTCTGGTTGCCGCAAGTCTCGTCCTTTGAACCAAGAATAAAAAAGCTGGAGGAACGCGCTTTTCTCCAGGCAGTGAGCCATTCCTGATGATCTTTAAATCCGTTCGCCTCCAGGTTGTGCTGGGCCTTGAAGAGCTTGCGGGTGCCAAAACAGATACGCACACAGCCCCGCGCCATGTCTTTACGCAGGTTCTCCAGTCTCTGCCGGAGGTTCCGCAGCCTCCTCTTTTTCTGGTGAATGAAAAACTTGATTCCCTTTAACCGGTCGATTTTCTTCTGCCACTTCTCCGTGCGGGGCTGGAGTTTCTTGAGTGACTTTATAATTTTATCCCGTTTTTCTTCTTTTTCCTTAATCGCCTTCTCCGTTGAGCCAATGCGGCCCGGGAGGTCGTGTTCCTGGTATTTCTGGATTTCTTCGAGCGACTTGATTTTTCCGGAAAGGCTGTTGTTCAGAGAATTGAACTGCCGGGCGGTTATCCAGTGCTCCTTTATGTAACGTCTTTTCAGGTCATTGAGCGGGATACCGCGAATGTACCGATCGACGTAGAGCTTCCTTTCCAGGCGGCCAAAGTATTCGCCCATGGCGTCGAAATACGGGTAAGGTGTCCTGTCATTTATTCTCGTCTGGTAGGTAACCAGCATTTACGATTACCTCCCGTATTTTTGAAGCAACCTCTTCTTTTTTCCTGCTTCTGATACCGTAGAGTTTTCCGGAAGAAACCCGGGCATAAATGGCCAACACCCGACCGGCAGACACCGGTTCCTTTTCCCCAAGCAGCCTTTTGATCTCAGATTCGGGCACCCTCCTTCTGCCGCCAGGAGTACGAACAGTCTTTATTTTGCCCGCTTTATCCCAGCGCTGGAGTGTTTTTAAGGAAACCCCCAGGATCTTTATTGCTTCGTGCATCGGGTAGAGCTTTTCCATAGTGGGTATATTTTACCACGTATTTCTTTCTATGTTGGTTAAGGAGTTAATCAGCCGGTCATATTCCTCCGGCCGGGATTTCAGAAGGTTCAAATACTCCCGGCAGGTGGTGCAACCGGTAGCCGCCAGGCGACGGCTCAAACGCCGCTGGACGGTAGAGGACCGGTAACCCCTTAAATCCACCCCCCGGGCTAAATAAAGTTGTTCCAGCACATCCCCGGGAAAAGGGTCATCCCGAAAACCGGTTGCCGTTCCCTCACTATCAGTCATTCCGCAGACACCTTTCCTTTGGAAAGGACAGAATGAAGACATTCTCGCCATATGTCCTGGTTTTACAGCAGGAGCGACCCGGAGTGAGCGCTGTCGGGCCAGACCATGCCGCGAACAGGATGTTTGCAGAAGCCACCTGAACACAGGAGATGTGAATGTGGCCGCTACCCGCCGGACCCGGGCCGGGGCCTTAAGGCCTGCCCAGAGAAACGACCGGGAACGACGAGTAAAACCAGGGCACACCCCGGGGGCACTTTGTCGCCAGCCTGACATTTTCTTTTGGAAAGGAGTATAGATCGTGAAAATTTATGCGTCAATGTAACATTTGCCATAACGGAAGAATCTTAGCAAATTAACATGGTACAGGGGCAAAGATTGCGTTTAAAATAAACGGGCCACACCACCTCCAGGCAGTGTGACCCGTAATACTGGCCTGCGGTGAATTTACTTGATTTCCACCGTAGCGCCCTGCTCTTCCAGTTTGGCCTTGATGGCCTCGGCTTCTTCTTTGCTTACCTTTTCCTTAATGGGCTTGGGAACATTATCTACCACTTCCTTGGCTTCCTTCAAGCCGAGGCCGGTAATTTCCCGTACCACTTTGATAACGTTGATCTTCTTATCACCCACAGCGGTGAGAATGACATCAAACTCGGTTTGCTCCTCCTCGGCTGCCGGCGCAGCAGCGGGGCCTGCAGCAGCCGGGGCAGCGGCCACGGCCACAGGAGCAGCAGCGCTTACGCCAAATTCCTCTTCAAACTTTTTGACCAGCTCGGCCAGCTCCAGTACGGTCAATCCCTTTACAGCTTCGAGAATTTCATTAACCTTGGACATTAACTCTGACCTCCTTGATATATCTTGCGTTCAATGGCAATTTTCTCAAGTAGTTGCCTCCCCGGCCTTCTGCCTGCGTACAGCATCCAGCACATAAACCAGGTTGCGCAGGAGACCCTGCAGGGAGCAGGCAAAACCATACAGGGGAGCCTTCATACCACCGGCCACCTTGGCCAGCAGGACCTCCCGGGAGGGCAGGTCGGCCAGGCGGCGAACAGCCTCCACATCAATGACCTTACCTTCCAGAATCCCGGCCTTTATTTCCAGCTGTTTAAATTCACGGGCCAGCTCGGACAGGACCTTGGCCGGAGCCACAGGATCCTCGTAACCAAAGGCAATGGCCGTAGGCCCTTCCAGGTAGGGCTCCAGTCCTTCCAAACCCGCTTCTTTCGCCGCCAGGCGGGTCAGGGTATTTTTAGCCACCTTCAGCTCACTGCCCGACTCCCTGAGGCGCCGGCGAACCCTGGTCATGGACGTAACATCCAGCCCGCGAAAATCAGTAAGAACAGCGGCTTTGCTTTTCCGGAACTTTTCCGTCAGGTCAGCCAGTATGGCCTGTTTTTCTTCCCTGGTAGGCATAAAATCCGGTTACACCCCCTTTCCGTTGTTCAAGAACCAAAATGGGCGGGCACCTGCAGCAAAAGACACAGGGCCCGCCCATAGAAGGGCAGCAGCTTATTCAAAACCCCGGCCTCGGTTGGCGGCAGATGCCATTAAGTACAGGACACCAACTGTCTACAGCTAGGTGCGGTTATGAAGTTTTTAAGTACATGTCCGTTGAATCGCATTGGTGCCGCGTTGCCTCAGGCGGTTATCTTCAGGTGATTCACCTTAACCCCCGGCCCCATGGTGGAAGAGACGGTAATACCCTTAATGTACTGGCCTTTGGTGGTGGCCGGTTTAACCCGGATCAGCTGTTCCACCAGGGTGCGCAGGTTCTCGGTCAGTTTTTCCACGTCAAAGGATACCTTTCCTATAGGAGCATGGATTATACCGGCCTTATCTACCCGGTATTCTATCTTACCTGCTTTTACTTCTTTAACTGCCTGGGCTACATCAAAGGTAACCGTACCGGTCTTGGGGTTGGGCATCAGTCCCCGCGGGCCCAGAATCCGGCCCAGGCGGCCAACCAGGCTCATCATGTCGGGAGTGGCAATGGCTACGTCAAAACCCAGCCATCCTTCCTGCTGGATCTTGGCCACCATATCTTCCGCCCCAACAAAATCCGCACCGGCTTCCTCGGCCTCCTTAGCCTTTTCCCCTTTGGCAAAAACCAGTACAGTCCTTGTCTTACCGGTTCCATGGGGCAGGACCACCGCTCCCCGCACCTGCTGGTCCGCATGCCGGGGGTCCACGCCCAGTTTTACAGCTACCTCTACGGTTTCGTCAAATTTAGCCGAAGCCATCTCCTTCACCAGAGCCAGGGCCTCGGCAGGATCGTACAGCTTTGTACGGTCCACTTTCTTGGCTGCCTCCAGGTATTTCTTGCCATGTCGCGGCATCTTCTCAACCTCCTTTGTGGTCCTGGCGGAATATTTCCTCCCACTGCCGTGCAGCCTACCCCTCAACAACTTCGATGCCCATGCTGCGGGCAGTTCCCATAATCATGCGCATGGCAGCTTCAATATCGTTGGCATTGAGGTCCTGCATCTTTGTTTCGGCAATCTCCCGTACTTTAGACAGGGGGATCTTGGCCACCTTCTTCCGGTTGGGTTCACCGGAAGCGGTTTCTATACCGCAGGCCTTTTTCAACAGCACCGCAGCCGGCGGTGTCTTACAGATAAAGGTGAAGCTGCGATCCTCATAAACGGTTATTTCCACCGGAATAATCAGGCCAGCCTGCGCAGCCGTGCGCTCGTTAAATTCCTTAACAAAGGCCATAATATTCACCCCGTGCTGGCCCAGAGCCGGACCAACCGGCGGTGCCGGGGTGGCTTTTCCTGCAGGAACCTGTAGCTTGACTACTGCCGCCACTCTTTTTGCCATATATCATGAACACCTCCTTGCCGCCTATATCTTCTCCACCTGGGAAAAATCCAGCTCCACGGGAGTTTCCCGCCCAAACATGGAGATCATTACCTTTAATTTTCCCTTGTCGGGATCGATTTCTTCAATAATACCTTCAAAATTTTCAAAGGGACCGGAAGTAACCCGCACACGCTCATTAACATTTAAATCAACGCGCGGGCGCGGGGTCTCGGATAAAGTCTTCCCAATTATCTGCATGGCCTCTTCATCGGTCAGGGGGATGGGTCTGGAACCGGAACCAACAAACCCGGTAACGCCGGGAGTATTGCGCACCACATACCAGGAATCATCGGTCATGATCATTTCCACCAGCACATAACCGGGGTAGATCTTTTTCTTGACTATTTTTTTCTTGCCGTCCTTTATCTCCACCTCGTCCTCCATGGGTACGAGGATGCGAAATATTTTATCCTCCATGTTCATGGACTCGATCCGCTTTTCCAGGTTCGCCTTTACTTTATTTTCATACCCCGAGTAGGTATGAATAACGTACCAGTGTTTTTCACCCTTTTCACCCATAAATACAAGGGACCTCAAGAAAACTTAAGGCCCCCCACCCCCTTGGCCCTTATTTAATGATCAATTCCAGCAATCGGCTCAGCAGCGAATCGAAGATCCAGATCAGGATGCCAACGATGGTGACGGCCACCAGCACCACACTCGTATAAATAACTACCTCCCGCCGGTTAGGCCAGTGAACCTTTTTCAGTTCGCTGTAAACCCCGCGAAAATAGCTCCTCACCTGTTCTACGCGGTTCACCTTTTCCTTTTTCACCGGAAGCCGTTTTTCAGGCTTTTTTACTGCCCTGGCCCCATCGCGAACCGCCACTTCGTTCCGGGAACCATCCCTTTTGATTAATCCTTTCAACGGTGTCATGTTCAGCCACATCCTCAATCCTCATTACCTGACTGCCACGGCGGGAAAGTTAACGGGTTTCTTTATGCAGGGTATGGGTATGACAGAACTTGCAGTACTTTTTCAACTCAATCCGGTTGGGGTCATTTTTCTTATTCTTTGTGGTAGTATAATTCCGACGCTTGCATTCCGTGCAGGCCAGAGTAACACTAACCCGCATCGTGGCCACCTCCTAAAATAAAAAACACTTACCCATATACCTGGAATTAACCTTATCCACTGTAACATAATTCCCCGGTGATGTCAATAGTGGCCCCTGCTCCGGTGCACCCATAATATCTCCAGGTAACAATTTTAACCATGGTTCTTATAAGCTAAACCATAAGCGATGAAGAAGGAATTGGCTGGCAATTCCTTCTTCATCTGCCCTGCTGAAATTACTCCACAATCTGGGTGACCACGCCGGCTCCGACGGTGCGGCCGCCTTCCCGGATGGCAAAGCGCAGCCCTTCTTCAATGGCAATGGGGGTAATCAGCTTGATCTCCAGCTG
>NZ_KK365996.1:0-17216 GCF_000686645.1 Desulfofundulus thermocisternus DSM 10259 | reverse complement strand
ATCGCCGCCGTCAATGTGGTCTTCCCGTGGTCCACGTGCCCAATCGTCCCTACGTTCACGTGGGGTTTCGTCCGCTCAAATTTGGCCTTGGCCATAGTCTTCTTCTCCTCCTCCTCACGTTAACCCACTTTTTTACACACTTCTAAATTATTACCACTTTTCTTTAAATCATGCAATATAAGCCACAGGACACAAGATTCGCTAAAGGGCTCAAAATTCCTGCTGCACAAAATAAAAATCACCAGCTTTCCAGTCAAGCTGGTGATTCACCTGTGGTAGCGGCGCAGGGACTCGAACCCCGGACACAGCGGGTATGAACCGCTTGCTCTAACCAGCTGAGCTACGCCGCCATCAATGGAAGTCAGCTGTCGGATATCGGAAGTCAGAATTGGTTACCCTCAATAGACCTGATGCCACGCAACTCCCTCCGACTTCAGACTTCCGACTTCTGACCTCTGAAACTGGAGCCACTAACCGGGATTGAACCGGTGACCTCGTCCTTACCAAGGACGCGCTCTACCTACTGAGCTATAGTGGCATGGTTGCGGGGGTAGGATTTGAACCTACGACCTTCGGGTTATGAGCCCGACGAGCTACCAGCTGCTCCACCCCGCGTCGTAAAGTTACCACATTATATTATAACACAGAACCGGAACTCTTTCAAACCCTATTCTCTTGAAAAAGTCCGGTTGATAAATAAGGTGGTGGAGGGGGCAGGATTCGAACCTGCGAAGGCGTCAGCCGGCAGATTTACAGTCTGCTCCCTTTGACCACTCGGGAACCCCTCCACGGGAAAAACTGGAGCCGGCGATGGGACTCGAACCCGCAACCTGCTGATTACAAGTCAGCTGCTCTGCCAGTTGAGCTACGCCGGCCTGTTTCACTTTCTCCAGGCGCAGTTTTTATATTAGCAGAAAAGCATCGCCATGTCAATACCCAACCCGCACTGTGTTCGCCGGGCTTTTTATCCGCTGTCAACATAAACTCCTGCAGGACAACGACGGCTGGAACGCGGGAAATTCGGAAATGGAACTCCTTCATGCTACCTGCGGGAATGACAATTAATAAGGCGGGGGGGGGGGAATTCCCCCCCCGCCCCCGGACCAAAATCTTTTGAACATCACCAATATTAACAGCCGGTAGCCTTTTCAGCTGGCTGAAAAACTTCTTCTTCTGAGAACAATTTGGGAGTAGAGTCACCATGGAAGAAATTACGCCCGTAGACCAGCAAGCACATGATTATTCCCGCACCGAAGGCGTAAGCTGCTCCTTTGGCCAGTAGCATACCTCCCACTATGCCTGCAATACCCAGGTCTTTAATATTTCTTGATTCTTTAACTCCCACATACAGGGAAACAAATCCCTGGATAAGCATGGTCAGAGAGAGGGCCACCGGCAGAATCGGTCTTACCAGGCTAACTATAGGTAAAATGAAGTAGCCCGTCAGAGTCCCGAACCGGAAAGAACCCACCCCACCAATGGAAGAATCCATCGCCGCCCGGCCATTTTTCCATCTTTCATAAGTCACTACGGTCATGGCTGCCCAGATAGGCCCGCACATGGAGATATCGGGGCCGAGAATACTCATTCCGGTGTTACGCAGCCCAACTACCAGGTGCGCCCGGCTGGGGTTATAGTCGACAGGATCGTCGGGCCGGAATTTTTGAGCATCCTTGATAATAGCCTGGCACTGAACGGCATCCCCAAATATTACTATATAAGCAGCCAGGACAAGGGGGAAAGCTTTAATGTAATAGTCAATCGAAGGCCAGCCGAGTGTACCCCATGGTACCCAATCGGTCCACAGAGTAGCAAAGTCGGGACGTGAGATACCCCATTCAATTGCCGGGAAACCACTTTCCTTGACTAAAGCTGCCACAAACACCGCTAACAATATGGACGGTAAAATACCCAGGTTGGAAATAATACGGGCAACCTTGTTCCTTTCAGCCAGTTTTTTAAAGGATTCGGCATACATCATCCAAAAGGCAAGACCAATAGCAATGGTAATAGTGATGGGGAATTGTTCAAAACGTCCTCCCTTTTGAAAGATCATATATATGGCTGATATACCAGCCCCAATAATCACTCCAGATTTAATGGCCGGCGGAATTGAAGCAATTACCTTGTTTGCTAATCCCGTAACCCCCAAAAAGAGACACCACAATCCTAACAAAAGCTCAAAAGCAATTAATGCGTGCATTCTTTCCGGTCCTTGCGGAAAACTGGAAACATAAGCTACAAGTAACGGGATGGCAGGTGTTACCCAACCGGGTACCACAGGGTCACCCAACAGAGCGTGCAGACAGTAAAAAATACCGTTTAACACTACAATGGCCAGGGCTACCTCAAAGGGCATACCCAGGGTATCCTGTAAAACCGGGATAATAGACAAGCAGACGGCACACATAACCAGTCCCTGAATGTAATCCGCCCACTCCCAGCGGTAATGTACGCCAGGCAATCTAATTTTAAAGGGGCCCAAAGGCCAGTACGGTACTTCAACACCATCGGGTCTAATAGCGCGCCAGTTCCTCATGTTTTATTTCTCCTCCTTAAATTCTTCATAATAAAACCTTAAAACCACCTTCAAAGCAAAAGTAGCATGGAATTGTTTGCGCTCAAGTGGTTATGTCTTCTTTGGGACGTCCGTCTTCATCCCACCCGCGCAGGCGGTAATAATCGGCCAGCAACTGCCTGAAGTTCTCTTCCGGTAGAACATCACCTTTTTCCAGGGGTTCTTTAAAGAAGCGCAGCGGCAGGTTATCGTCTTCCCTGGTCAGTCCCTGTAAAAGGTTAAATTGACGGGTAGCATTAACTATGCGCGAGGCAATGCGGCGCAACTGTCCTGCATCCACGCCCAAACCCGTGGTAACATTGACCAGCGTAACCAGGTCATCCCATAAAACCAGGTCCCGGTAAAAACGGCAGAGAATAAGGGCATCATAAATGGCCAGCCGATCCTCATAATCAATGAATAGTTCTGCTTTTCCGTGAGTTACTTTCGGATCAATGATCCCGGCCAGTTCGGGTTTATAAAAAGTAGCGCGCAGGTGGCATGCACCCCGGGGAGAGGTGGCATAGGCCAGGCCCATGCCCTGCAACACGCGGGGGTCGTAGCCGGCCGGTTCCAGTCCTTTAACATGAATGGCCAGATCGGTCAGCCCCAGTTTTTCCGCCGCCACCCGGATACCCCGGGCCAGCAGGTCACCCACGCCCTCCCGCCGGGCTATCTGGTGAAGCAGTTGCGCAATACCTTCCACATCCCCGTAAGCCACTTTAACGTCCAATGCTCCTCTTTGCGCCGCTTCTATGGCAAAAGCTGCCATGTTACCTGCACTGATGGTATCCAATCCAAGCCTGTCACATATATCGTTCAGGTAAATAATTCCAGCCAGGTCATGGATACAGCATAATCCACCGAACGAATAAATAGTTTCATATTCCGGACCTTCGACCGCCAATCCCTCATATTTCCCGCTGGTCACCCTGGTAAGTTTGCCACAGGCCATCACACAGGGGCGGCAGGCCCTGGGCTGCACTTCAAAGTTCTCGATCAGGTATTCGCCTGTCAGTGACTCCCATCCTGGCAAACTTCCCCGTGACCAGTACCTGGCCGGAAAGGCACCGACCGAGTTTAATAACGATACAAGCTGGGGCGTTCCGTATTTCCGGTAGCCGAGCACCCCAGGGTTATCCCTGGCCTTCTGAGCCAGCCCGGTGACGTATTGTTTAAGACCTGCGGGGTCGGCCAGCTCACAGGCAGTCCGGCCGTGAAAAACAATGGCCTTTAGTTTTTTTGACCCCATTACGGCACCCATGCCGGTCCGCCCCGCAGAACGCCAGTAATTATTTTCTATACAGGCATAGGAGACCAGATTCTCGCCAGCTGGACCAATCACCACTGCCTGGGCATCGTCTGTACCTACCTCCTCCAGTGCCCCGTTTTCTGTAGCATAACAATCCATACCCCACAGCTTTGTACCGTCCCGGAAACGGACACCCTGATCGGATATTTCCAGCAAAATTGGATTTTCTGCCTGGCCTTGAATAATAATAGCATCGTAACCGGTTTTCTTTATTGCCGCCCCAACCTGACCCCCTGAGTAAGACTCACCGTAAAACCCGGTTAGAGGTGACCTGGCAAAAATTCCAAATCGATTGGAACCAAACATGATCGTATCTGTTATGGGACCGGTGGTAAATATCAGGCAGTTTTCCGGACCCAGGGGGTCGGCCCCGGGCGGAATGTTCTGGAGCATCAGGTAAGTGCCCAAACCTTTACCGCCCAGGTAGGCACCCAGAACCTCATCCGGAATTTCCTCCGCCTGCCACTGCCTGCTTGACAGGTTAATGCGGAGCAATCGCCCGTAAAAGCCTCTCATGTTTCAAGTCTTCCTTTCTTTGCCTTTAAAATGCTCTTTCGTAGATTTCCCTGATGTCGTCCACCGTGAGCTTGCGCGGGTTGTTGGCCAGCAGGCGGGTTACCTTTATTGCACCCTCGGCCATGCCCGGTATGGACTCAGCAGTTACCCCAAGATCGCGGAGATGCAGGGGAATTCTAATATCGGTGGATAGCTGCTTGATGGCCTCTATAAATTTATCAGCCGCAGCACGGTCAGACAATTCCTCAACCCTTTCCCCCATGGCTAAAGCCATTGCTTTAAACCTGGGCAGAGCACCCAGCAGGTTTGATTCCATGACATATGGTAGCAATACTGCATTGGCCACGCCATGGGGAACATGGAACTGCGCACCCAGCGGGTAAGCTAGCGCGTGTACGGCGCCCACACCGGCGTTAGCAAAAGCAATCCCTGCCAGCAGGCTGGCCATAGCCATATTCTCTCTGGCTTCCCTATCCTCCCCATTGGCCACTGCTGTACGCAGGTATCGGGAAATAAGCTTGATGGCTGTCAGGGCCAGGGAATCGGTGATTGTGGTGGCATTAACGGAAATATAAGCTTCCACCGCATGAGTCAGGGCATCCATACCGGTAGCTGCAGTAATGTGGGGCGGCATTGTAACCGTTAACTCCGGGTCCACAATGGCTACTCTGGGGAGAAGGTAGGGGCTGACCACACCCTTTTTGAGCTGCTCGTTTTCATCGGAAAGAATAGCAATGGGTGTCACCTCACTACCTGTACCCGCTGTAGTGGGTACCGCCACAACAGGCAAACCGGGCCTGGGGATCAAATTAACACCAATGTAATCATCAATCGTTCCGGAGTTGGTGACTAAAACAGCGGAAGCTTTGGCCACGTCCATGGAACTGCCACCGCCAACCGCTACCAGCAGGTCATAACCACCATCTTTAATGGCCTGCTGGCATTTAGTCACAACCTCCAGGCGCGGTTCGGGCTCCACCTCGCTGAAGAGCCCGGTTTCCAGACCGGCGGGAGCAAGGGCCTCCCTCACCTTATCCACAAGACCGGTTTTTAAAAGCACGGGATCTGTCACCAGGAGAATCCTGGTTACCCCAAGATTTTTTACCTCATCCGCAATTCTCCCCAGACTGCCCCATCCAGTAATAATTGTGCCTGATGTCCAGAAATAACTGATTTTCATTATGAAGCACCCCCAAGCATACCAGCAAAAATGTTTTGATATTTGACATTAAGGTTATTTTTCAAAATTCATGCCTGCACAAAAACACAGCACCATAAAGCTTAAAACCTTGATTTTCCCGGGTTTTAAGGCCGACATACTCCCCGGTATTCTTAAATCCCCTTCTGCATGCAGCATTAGTGCAACAAAAAACCGCGCAACTTTGCACGGTTAAGGACTTTAAGAAAAGTATTTCTTTATTTTCCGGGCCAGTGTAGTCCGGTGAATTCCTAATGCCCGGGATGCTTCTTCCTGGGTGGGATACAACTGCAGGGTACGCCAGATAAGATCCTTTTCGAATGCTTCTACCGCCCTTTCCAGGTTATTTTCGCCGCCCTCTGTCACATGGCAGGTGCAGAGTTGCTCAGATTGTAATTCATCGGATATCATCCGGCCGGTAATTGATACCCCGGACCCCAGAACCACAAGCCGTTCCATTAGATTCTGCAATTCCCGCACATTTCCCGGCCACCGGTAATTTAGCAACTCTCTGCAGGCATCCGGCGTGAGAATCTTTTTACCGGCATTATAACGTTCCGCATAAAACTGAATAAAATGGTTAGCCAGGGGAATTATATCTTCCTGCCGTTTGGCCAGGGGAGGAATATAAACCGGTACAACATTCAACCGGTAATATAAATCCTGCCTAAAACGCCCCTCCTGGACAAGTTTCACCAGATCCCGATTGGATGCCGCCACAATTCGCACATCCACCCTTTCCGGCCGGCCGCTGCCCAGGGGATAAAATTCTCTATTTTGAATTAAACGCAACAGTTTAACCTGGGCAGATAGAGGAACCTCGCTGATTTCATCCAGGAACAGGGTACCCCCATTGGCAGCCTTAACCAAACCGGCATAACCTTCCCGTCTGGCACCCGTAAAAGCACCCGGATAATAGCCAAACAATTCTGCTTCGAAAAGTTCGCCTGGAATAGCAGCCGCGTTAACCACAACAAACGGTTTATGTTTTCGCGGACTGTATTCGTGGATGATCCTGGCCACAATTTCCTTGCCGGTACCGGACTCACCCTGGATTAAAACGGTAGCATTTGAATATGCGGCACGAATAGCCCTGTGCACCACCCGCTTCATGGCTTCGCTTTCCGCCACAACCGGTCCTATACCTTCCAGCTCAACAAGATGACTGGCCGGCGTCGCCGGGGCAGGTTTCCCCTTATTGTTTTTCAGTGGCTTTACCGTAGTTACTACCAGGATAATTTTCCCTTCCTCATCATATACGGGATTCCCGGTTACCATCACTTTCTGCCCGGTTCTGAGTACATGCTGGGGGATGGTTACAGGACGTCCCTGTTCCAGAACCATCAGGGAAACAGAACGATCGAAATACCGGTGGGCCACCAGTTCACTCATATTACGCCCGTACAATTCTTCCCCGCAAAGACCGGTCAAACATTCATAAGCACTGTTTACGCCCAGAGTATACGCCTGACCATTAGTATAATAAAGACCAATTTCGCTGGAAGAAATACGAATAGAGTCAAACTGCTGCTTCCCGTTTATTTTCCCCCTTTGCCAACCAATTGCCAGGTGATCTGCTCTATGCAAAGCCAGCAAATGATCGTCCCCATTCTTTTCATCCGACAGGTAAGGAGAATAGCCTTTCTTAAAAGGCATACGTTTCCCCTCTTTCTCCGAAAAGAGTTCAAATATTTAGACACTTTATATTTCGACATTGTTTTAAGATATCCTTCAATGTTAACATAATAATTATCTGGTTAATTATTATTAAAAATACAGATTTTATTTTTCAAATGATGTTTCTTTTTTAATTTTAAAATAAATTTGTCACTGTTTTAAGTTTTTCCCATCTTTTCTATTGCAAATATAAGAACAAAAGAATTGCAGCAGAAAATAGCCATTTTATATCTGGAATAAACCCGGTATTAACAAATCCTTACCTAACAAAAGAGGGTTAACGACGCAAGGTGTCGAATTTTTGAGTTTATCAACTTAAAGGCGGGAATAATTCCTCATATCCCTGCCCAAGCTAATTTCAGAGATTTTTCCCGCTAAAGGAGGAAAACCCGTTGTCCCGATATGCTATAGCAATAGTGGCCTTTTTAATGGCCGCAATTATCGGCGGTTTTTATGCCGGCAGGGTGTACCTGGCGGGGGACAACCCGAAGTCCACTGCCACGGAAGTTTATTCTTCACGGCCTGCGGAAGAAAAAACAACGGCCAGCGTACCCCCAAAACCGGCCGATAATAAGGCAGGGTCCCCACCCCCCCAAACTGAAAATGAAAAGAAAAATACCGGGGAAAATAGCAGCAGCGACAGAAAAAACCAGGCCGGCAACTCCCCTTCCCTTTCCCTGTCCAACGAGCGCCACGGCTGGGGTATTAAACGCAACGACAACCACCAGCAGCCGGAAATGCCCAGAGCAATCCGCGACACCCTGGCGCGGTATGACGCTTACTGGATCGGTAGTCCCGAGGAAAAAGTGCTTTACCTGACCTTTGACGAAGGTTACGAAAACGGCTATACACCTAAAATACTGGACGTTCTCAAAGCCAACAACGTTAAGGCCGCCTTTTTCGTCACCGGGCATTACCTCAAAACCCGGCCGGAGCTGGTGAAGCGCATGGTGGCTGAAGGGCACATCGTGGGCAACCACACCATGAACCACCCCAGCCTGCCCGACATCAGCGACGAGGAGATCAGGAAAGAGCTGCAGTCGGTGGAAGAACTTTTCACCAAGCTGACGGGGAAGAAGATGAAATACCTGCGCCCGCCCAAGGGGGAATACAGTGAGCGCACCCTGGCCGTAACCAGGCAACTGGGATATTACAATATTTTCTGGAGCCTGGCCCTGGTGGACTGGGTACCCATGCCCGGAGGCCCCCAGGAAGCCTACCAGTCGGTAATGGATAACCTGCACAACGGGGCGGTAATATTGCTGCACGCCGTATCCAGGGACAACACCGAAGCCCTGGACCGCATCCTTAAAGACGCCAGGGCCCAGGGGTACACCTTTAAGACGCTGGACGATCTGGTAGCGAAAAAAGCTTAACGATTTTATTCCACCTGCTCCCGGCACTCCCCGGAAAGAAAGAAAGGTTTTGAGTGTAAAAAAAGGCCTGGCGCAATCTGCATAACGCCGGGCCTTTGGCATGACAATTACCGCTTCAGGTTCATCTGGTAGTCATAGACCATCCGGGAAATCTCCGCAATGCGGGCAAATCCTTTATCCACATCCGTTTCCCCTCTGGACAGCACCACCAGGATGTAAGGGTGTTCGGCAAAAACAATCCCGACATCGTTGGCCACACCCCAGACATCCCCTTCCTTATGAGCCACCCTTACCTTCGGCGGGAGTTTGCCGGGCAAGCCCACATGGTAAATGGGGTGAGCCATATCATCCAGCAGGCGTTCGCCCAGGGCGGGGTGCTCACGGCTGAATTCCAGCACCGCCTCCATATACCGGCCCATGTCCCGGGCGGTGGTGATATTCTCCCCGCCGGGGAACACGGTTTGCCCGCCCAGGTCGCGCATAAATTGGGCCACATTATCTTTACCCAGGTGGCGCACCAGCATCCGGTAGGCAATGTTGTCGCTGATGGTTATGGACAGGTTGGCCAGCACCCGCAGAGAATAGCTGTCGCCGTCCCGGGCGGCAAACTGCAGGATACCGGCTCCCCCCTGATAGTCCTGTTTGCTGTCGTAAACCACCCGGTCGTCCCAGTCCAGCTTCCCCTGGGCGACGAGATGGTTCAGATAGAGAACCACGGGTACCTTCACCGTGCTGGCGGCAGTTACGGGCTCATCGCCGTTGATATCAAAGCTGACCCCGGAGTGCAGGTCCTTGAAATAGATGCCGTAAACTCCCGGCTGCCGGGCCAGGTACTCTTTCAGCTGCTTTTGCAGCGGCTGGTAATCCGGCACCTGCTGGAATGAGGGACCGATTTCCTCCGTAGCCAGTGCCGGTGAGACACATAAAGCGGGGTTGTTCCAGGTACCGGCCATCCCTGTCACCAGGAAAGGCAGGGCCATTAAAAAAATTATTACCCTTATTAATCGCTTATTCATCCACCACACCCCTTTTCTTTCTGAATCAAAAAAAGAGCCGGCAAGGGCCGGACACATCTTGTAGAGTATTTTGACTTTATTAAAAGTGTAAATTAAGAACGCGCGCAGTACAAGGCAAAATTTCTGGCAGGAATGGCACAACCTAAATCCCGTTTATGACATGGTGCAGGGGTTTACCGCTTAAAAAATTAACTATCTCTTCCACAATAATTTTTGCCGCCTTCACCGGCGCCGCTTCCGTCTTACCTCCCAGGTGGGGAGTCAGGACGACGTTGGGGAGGGCAAAAAAAGGATGATCCGGCGGCGGGGGCTCTGAAATTAAAACATCCAGCGCCGCGGCGCGGATCCTTTTTTCCTTTAATGCGCGGTAGAGGGCTTCTTCATCCACCAGTTCACCCCGGGCGGTATTGATCAGGCAGGCCGAGCTTTTCATCAGCGCCAGCTGGGGTGCACCGATCAGGCCTCTTTTTTCGGGTGTGGGCCTGGTATGGAGGCTGACAAAATCGGAAGCTGACAGGAGTTCTTCCAGGGTTACGGGCCGGCCGCCCGCAGCAAGAATGTCAGCGGGATCTACATGGGGGCTGTAGACGAGGATGTTCATGCCGAAGGCCTGCGCCCGGGCCGCCACCCGGCGGCCCACCTGCCCGAAACCGATAATGCCCAGGACCTTCCCGGCCAGCTCGACTCCCTCCAGCTGGCTGCGGCAGTCGTACTGCCAGGCGCCTGCCCCCAGATTGCTTACCAGACGGCAGGTTTCCCTCATATTGCGGGCCAGAAAAAGCAAAAGGGCCATGGTTAAATCGGCGGTGGAATCGGCTGCCCGCCCCGGCGCATGCACCACGGGAATCCCCCGCTTCAAGGCCGCCCGGACGTCCACATTCACCGGGTGTGCCCGGGCACAGGCAATCAGGCGCAGCCCGGGTGCACTTTCGATCACTTCTTCAGTTACGGGTGCCTTGTGCACCACCAGGATCTCGGCCCCGGCCAGTTTGCCGGCCAGCTCCGCCGGGGAGCCGTAAAATTCCCTGACCCCCTTCACTCCCACCGGAGCAAGACCCGCGCCCCCGTTCCCCAGACCCACATTCAACACTGTTACACTGACCGGCCACCCGGCCAGCGTGGCCGCTAATTCCCGCCGCAGGGCCCTGGCAGTAAGGGTCTGGTCATCCACCAGGTACAGGCGCATCAGTATAACCTCCCCCTCAATTGCTCCCGGTTATGGAAATTCGTTTTTCAAATGATAAATCCTGCCACTCCACATTTAAACAGGCAACCCGCCAACCAATGGCCGGTTGTCAATCGAGACATGGCAATACATCCTTAAATTCGAATTTTCGTGACAGGGTGATTATCTCCACACCCTCCCGGCAGGCCAGCTCACCAACCAGGTTTGCCGTAACCCAGAGATATTCCAGCTCCAGAGTATTTTTGATGATGGCTCCCCTCAACCTGCAGGTGTCCTCCGCTCCCAGGCTCCTCAAAGCCGCCTCAAAGGCTTCCTGATCGCCGGGCAAAACTATGGGAAGCATGGCCCGCTGCACATTACCGCTGGTGATGCAGTTCAGGTAAGTGGCCCCGCGGTCTATCTTTTCCACCAGGCGCGCAGTGGTAAAGTCGGCCAGGCCGATACCGGTGGCGTTGCCATGGGATTCATCGGTTAAATCCAAAACAACGATCCGGGCAATAAAAGGGCGTTCCGGCTCCGGCACGCCCGCCATCCTCATCCTGCCAATTACGTTTACATCCATACCCGTACCGCTGATATTTTTGCCCATTTCCCTGACCACCAGGAAGTCCAGCTCGTCCACCGGCAGCCGGGGCAGCAGGTGGTAGGCCGCTTTTAAAAGACGCGTCTCCATCGATACCAGTTCTTCGGGAGGCGCCGCCTCGACGATAGCAGTTTCTTCGTAGCCATTTTCTACCACGGCCAGACCGGCCACCACCCTTCCCGAGCACAGGAAGACCTCTCCCATCTCCAGAAGCGCCTGCGACATTTCACCCGGCTTTGTGCGGTGGAAAACAGAAGCACCCCTGGCCTTTCCCAGACCCACGGCCATCATTTTTAAAAGGCCGCTTTCCACCGGGCCGTGGAAGGTGGTATGAGGCTTAATGCGGTTCACCACCACGATAGCGCCGGCTTCCCAGGCAAGGGCATCGCAAAAAACCCTCTTACCGCTGGCCGTCCTGCCCACCTCCACCACCTCATCGGCAGCCATCACCGGGCACCCCACGCTGCTTTCCGTAATACCTAAAGAGGCCAGCACCTTTTTCTGTCCCTCCGCGCTCCCCCCGCCGTGGCTGCCCATGGCGGCCACCACAAAGGGCTCAGCCCCCGCCGCCCTGATCTCCTCTGCCACCGTGCGCAGGATGGCCACAATGTTTTTTATGCCCCGGGAACCGGCGGTGATGGCCACGCGCTGGCCCGGTTTTAGCCGCGAGCGGAGATTAACTTTCTTTAATTCGGTGCGGACCATTTGCTGCACATCTTTGATCACCGGCCGGGGAAAATGCTGCCGTATTTTCACAAAAAGAGGGGCTTTCATTTGCTCCATCTCCTCTATCAGCCTTTAAACCCTTATGTATCGTGCCGGGCTTACATTCTCCTGCAGGAAAACTGCTATCACGCCCTAACCACCATAAGACAGGGCCAGGAGTTCCACCGTGTGGAAAACAGGCAGGGCCGCTCCTTCCCCTGCCAGGCCGGAGGCCAGCTGAAGGCGGCAGGAAGGACAACCCGTAACCACTGCCTGCGCTCCCGTAACCCGGATGTTCTCCATTTTCGCCCGCAAAATCTTCTGGGAAAGCTCGCGGTGGGTAAAACCAAAGGAACCGGCCAGGCCGCAGCAGGCATCGCTCCGGGGCATTTCCACCAGGGTAAGACCGTCAATACCGGTCAGGATTTTACGCGGCTCCAGGTAAACCCCCTGCCCCCTCTTTAAGTGGCAGGGGTCGTGGTAAGTAACTACCAGTGGCACCCTAATTTTACCCTCGTGAAAGCCGCCGGTGTGTACGAGAAAAAAGGTGATATCCTGCACCCTGCCGGCCAGTTTCCCTGCCTCCTCATCCCCCAGCAGCCTGCCGTACAGCCTGAGCATTTCCCCGCAGGTGGCGCAATCGGTAACAATGAAGTCTGCTCCCAGTTTTATTAAACTTTCCACGTTGCGCCTGGCCAGCAACCTGGCCGTTTTCAGGTCTCCTGCCGCCAGGGCCGGCATGCCGCAGCAGCCGGAACCGGCCAGGAGCACCTGCACGTTGTTCTGTTCCAGCACTTTCAATACGGCCCGCCCGGTCTGGTGGTAAACGTACTGCGTCATGCACCCCACAAAGTAGGCCACGGTAAAGGATGGCTTTTTTAACCCTGCCGGGCGATATAAATGCGTAAAGGGCAGGGGGTGGAATACCGGCAGCTTTATGCCGCGGAAGTTCTTTAAAATACTTGCCCGCTGGCAAAGGGCGGCCATCCTGCTGATCAGCGCCAGCTTCCTGCGGGAAGGCAGGACACCGCGCAGGAGAACCTTTCTGGCCGGTGAAAGCCCCTTCCTCCTGGCCGCCTCCGCCCTGGCCCAGAGCACCAGCTCATCTACCCTGACCCCGTTCGGGCAGTGGGCCACACAGGCCCGGCACAACAGGCAGGCGTTCATTATTTCGCCGAGGCGGCAGGAAAAGGGAAGATGGCCTTCCAGGGCAGCACCGGCAAGCTGCACCCTGGCCCTGGCCACCCAGGGTTCGCTTCCGGCCTGTAAAAATACGGGGCAAACTTCCCGGCAGGAACCGCACCGGCTGCAGCGATTGACCTGATACCTTACTTCTTCATTATTTTCCAGCAACCCTCAAGCCCTCCCAAAAATCTTGCCCGGGTTTAAAATACCTGAGGGGTCAAGGGACTCTTTTATTTTTTTCATCGCGGCCACCCCACAGGGCCCGAACTCCAGCTCCATAAAGGGTGCCTTTAACAGGCCGACACCGTGCTCACCGGAAAGGGTCCCCCCCAGGGACAGGGCCGCTTGAAAAATCTCCCTGATGGCCTCCTCCGCCCTGGCCATTTCGTCCGGATCGCCTTTATCCACCAGCAGGTTGGGGTGCAGGTTGCCGTCCCCGGCGTGGCCGAAAATGGCAATGGTCAACCGGTACCTGCGGGCAATTTCCTTAATGGCTCTGATCAAGGCCGGCACCTGGCTGCGGGGAACGGTGGCGTCCTCGGAAATCTTGGTGGGCTTCACCTGGACCACAGCAGGGGAGACGGCTTTCCTGGCCCGCCACAACTCCGCTTCTTCTTTCCGTGTCTGCGCCACCCTCACCCTCACGGCACCGTGCTCTTCACAGAGGGCGGCAATAAGCCCGGCCTGCTCACCCAGGGCTGCCTCCGGCCCGTCCACCTCAATGAGAAGAATGGCCTCCACATCCAGGGGAAGTCCTGTGTGGAGGTAATTTTCCACACACCTGATGGTTACATCATCCATGAGTTCCAGGGCCGAAGGCACCACCCCGGCGCCGAGCACCGCAGTAATGGCCTCCGCCGCCTGCTCAATGGCTTTAAAATCGGCCCGCAAAGTCTTCCTGGCCTCCGGTTTGGGGATCAGGCGCAGGACAGCCCGCGTAACCACGCCCAGCGTGCCCTCGGATCCAACAAAAAGGCCCGTCAAATCATACCCGCTGGAATTCTTCACTGTCCTGCCCCCGCACATCACAACCTCCCCGCCGGCCAGAACCACCTCCAGCCCCAGCACGTAATCCCGGGTGACACCATATTTCAAACCCCGGGGACCGCCGGCGCACTCGGCAATGTTCCCGCCAATGGTGGAAACGCTGGAGCTGGAAGGATCCGGCGGGTAAAAAAGGCCTTTTTCCTCCACCGCCCTGTGCAGGCGGGCAGTGATCACCCCCGGTTCCACCACCGCCAGCATGTCGGCCGTATCGATCTCCAGGATGCGGTCCATGGCCGTTAAGTCGAGGACGATACTACCCTCCACCGGCACGGCACCGCCGCTCAAGCCCGTCCCCGCCCCGCGGGGGACTACGGGAACTCCTTCAGCGGACGCCAGGCTCAATATGGCCGCCACCTCCCGTGTGGAGGCAGGGCGTACCACCACCCCCGGAACAACAGACAAAAAGGTGCCGTCATAGGAATAGCAGAACAGGTCTTCGGGGGAGGAAAACACCTTCTCTTTGCCCGCTATTTTAATTAACCGGGAAACAATTCTAGAATTCCTCATCATAAGTAATCCCGAAGAATTAAATATTTAGCCGCTTAAATTCGCTACGGCAGTTAAATCTCCTTCATCAGTTTTCAAAAATGATAGCCTGCTCTTTTTGCCATTAACCCTGCTTTTATCGCAAAATATAAACTTTTAAAACCAAACTGAGACTGAAAGAAATCTATTTTAATACTTTGCGTTATAAGTAATTTCTTATAGGTAACTTATAATTTATAAGTTAAAGTAATATTTCAAATGCGCACCAGCAAAATCTGAGGAATTCTATTGCACATAATGAACAATATGACCAAATACTTGCTATCAAATAAAAAGAAGCATTACAATATTCAAAAAGTAGCAAACATTTACCTATTTTAAGATTTACTAATTATTTAGAACAAAATAGCTTATTTTTCAAATGTTAATAACAATACATAAAAGGAGTGGTGCGAGATGTGTCATCTGCAAAAGCTGACGCTTTGAGCAGAACACAAATGCAGCCGGTTAAACAAGCAATTTCAGAAGCGGAAGAACGTTTCGAGCATATGCGACGTACAGCAGGCTTTTTCCTGGCCCCGGCATTATTTCTGGCTATTTATTTCTGGCCCATGCCCGGTCTTTCTCCCCAGGCGCACGCCATGGCAGCTGTGATGGCCTTTACCATTACCTGCTGGATCACTGAATGCGTCCCCATCCCGGTAGCTTCCATGCTCGGACCAACCCTTGCCGTGGTTTTAGGCGTGGCCACAGCCAGGGAAGCTTATACGGCCATGGCCGATCCCACCGTCCTCCTTTTCCTGGGCGGCTTTTTACTGGCCAAAGCCATGGAGGTGCACGGCCTGGACAGGCGCTTTGCCCTGCGCATCCTTTCCCTGGGCTCCATTTCCCGGACCAGTTCCATGATCCTTCTGGGCGTGGGTGGAGTAACCGGGTTTCTCTCCATGTGGCTGAGCAACACGGCGACCGCGGCCATGATGTTCCCCATTACCCTGGGCGTTCTAACGGCCCTGAAGAGGATTATTACCACCATGCACGGCCGGGAAATCGATAACAGCAAATACCAGACCGGGATGCTATTGACAATTGCCTACACTGCTTCAATAGGAGGAATGGCCACACCCATTGGTACCCCTCCGAACATGATCACCATTGGCCTCATTGAGAAGGCTACCGGAGTGCGCATAGTCTTCTTCCAGTGGATGATGCTGGCTTTACCCATCGCCCTGCTGATGTTCCTGGTACTCTGGCTATATTTTAACTGGCGGTGTCCATCTGCGCAGAAAGACCTAAAGGGGGCAGCGTCCTTCATTGCCGCTGAACGTAAAGCCCAGGGTTCCTGGAAAAGGGGAGAAATAAACGCTTTAATTGCTTTCCTGGTGGCCGTAGCCCTCTGGGTCACCCCGGGTTTCATCGCCCTTTTTGGCGGCGGTACCGGCTCACCCCTTTACAAGTCCTACCAGGCCATTTTCCCGGAAGCCAGCGTAGCCATTATTGCAGCTTCACTGCTCTTTTTCCTGCCGGTAGATTTCAAGAAACGGGAGTTCACCTTGAACTGGAAGCAGGCGGTGCATATTGACTGGGGCACGCTGCTGCTCTTTGGTGGAGGCCTTTCCCTGGGTGAAATGATGTTCAAGACCGGCTTGGCCGGGGCTATCGGAAAAGGACTCGTAACCATTACAGGAGCCCATACGCTGGTGGCCATCACCGCCCTGGCCCTGGGCCTGGCCATCCTGCTCACGGAAACAACTTCCAATACGGCTGCAGCCACCATGGTGGTACCCATCGTCATCGGCATCGCCAGCGCTGCCGGAGTAAACCCCATCCCTCCCGCTGTAGCTGTCGCCCTGGGCGCAAGCATGGCTTTTGTACTACCGGTCTCCACGCCTCCCAACGCCATAGTCTACGGCTCGGGGATGGTACCCATTACCCAGATGGTCAAATACGGCTTGCTCCTGGATATAATCGGTTATCTCATTGTGCTGGCCGGGGTTCTTGTTCTAACGCCCCTGGTGGGCTTATAAACCGGACCCCCGATTGGAAGGGCCGCGAGGCAGTTAACTCGCGGCCCATTTAATTTATTTGTTTAAAGGAAAAACAGGCTGCCAGTCAGAAAGATAAAACTGAAAAAATAAATGTTAAGGAAAAGGTATTTTTTCGCGCGAAAGCAATCTCAAGGAGGTTTGTAGCAGTTACCAACAGGCCAACAAATATTGATAAAATATAACAAAACAGTTATCATAAAATTATGGAACTATTAACCATCAGTAAAGCGGCAAAGAAATTGGGCGTTCATCCGAACAGCTTGCGCAACTGGGAGAAGCGCGGTTTAATCAAGCCCGTCCGTCTGCCTGGAGGCCAGCGCCGGTACT
>NZ_JMLG01000022.1:0-38932 GCF_000686645.1 Desulfofundulus thermocisternus DSM 10259 | reverse complement strand
AACAGGCACCTCCGGCTTGCACCTTCATCAATGTTGACTATTTCGCGGCCCAGCACTCAAGTTTCTTGAGTGCCGAACGCCCCCCGCAACCTGTTAGGTACGGCCTACCGGTTTGTCCGATACCGGCTAAACGGGGTCACCTACTTGATAAAGCGAGCTGCTTCAACTCGTGCCAGACGGAATAAAACGATTCCTGCTTAAAACGGGTCAACCCGTTGTGAATGAGAATCTTTCCTTCCAGCCGCTTGAAGAGTCGCTTCACCTTTCGGGTCATCCCTCTTCCTTCCCCAGGTAAGGAATCAACCTTCTGGTTCAGCTTCTCTTTGATGACTCGAATCTTTTGCTTCAACTCGCTGGTAATGCACTCTCTGAAGCCTATCGCACGCCGGGCGATAACCAAAGCGGCGGCGTGGTGGACAATTACCCCGTACCGCTCCATGTACTTGTAATAGCCGATGGTGGACGTGTGCGCCGGCCAGACCGGTTCTACTCCAATACCTTCCTTGAATGCCCTCCTCATGACGGCCTCGATTATCTTTTTGAACGGGAAGTTGGCCGCCATGCGGTTGAATTTCCTGTCCGTATCCAGCCGGTCTTTCCCAAAGTCCAGGTCTTCCAAGGCAATGGGCTTACCTAAAAATTTGGCAATGTCCACCACTACCTTGGCCAGTACGCCAATTAAGTATGTGCGCCGGTACCCCCGGCTGTAAGCAAGTTCCGGTATCTTGATGTACAGAAAACCGTTCGGTTGTACTGTCACCTGGAATTCCCCGGCAAATTTGTGCAGGGCCTTCGGATGTGGTACAGTAAATCCTTCCGGCCAGGGTTCCGGTTGGCCGAAATAATTGACGTTGGCTAAAGCCACACCGTCCGGGTTGGTGTCCATCCCTAAGTAGCCCCGGCTGGGACTGGTCACCGGTTCAGGTGCTGTTATGGCAAAGGAAATATGTACCCTGTACCGGCCGTCCCTGCCCCTGATCAGTTCCACAGTGTAGGGTGTGCCCAAAAGAAGCAACTCCCACACCTTCAACCGGTGCTTCTCCGGCAGCCAGAGCTTTCCCTCCACCCGGGGAGCCCTCGTCATTACCGGTCTTCCTCTGCTGTCCGTGCCTGTCTGCTCGGACAGGTGGGAGATGGTCACGGACAAAGCAAATTCTCCGCTGCGGTAGCTTATCTTAATGTTCGGATTGCCGCCCTTGGTTTCGTCTCCCCGGGCGTACAGCCGATCCTGCCGGGCATTTCGCCATTCTTCTTTTGTGGCTCTGCCCCTGCAGGCCCGCTTCCACAGAGAACGGCCGCCAAAAACTACCGTGGGTATGGTGCCGTTATTTTGATGGGTTTTCAGTTCATCCAGCTTCGTCTTCAGTTTTTTGACCCGCGCTTTGCGGCCGTGTACGATGCGTTCGGCTTTCTCGATTTTTACCGGGTCGTTTGCTTCAACCGCTTTACCCAGGTCTTTTTCCGCCCAGCCGAGTTTCTTCCTAGCCCGGGCCAGCTTTGTTTCCGTTTCCTCGATTTCCAGCGCCAGCAGTCCCCTCTGTGATTCAATAATGGCCTTTGCTTTCAATACGGCATCGTCACAAAAACGGGAGTTTATGCCAAATAGCTTCTGGCCTTCTCTTTTAAGCTCTTCACGGGAACGGCCTTCCTGCAGCCGGTTGAACGCCCAACGCTGGCATGAACAAAAAAGGCGCATCTCGGTGGCCAGGGGGTCTTCGCCACCTCGACCCCAACGCAGGCTGCGCCGGGCAGGAAAACTTTCCGGAAACCACTCGCCGCATACGGTGTATTTTATACTTTCATCCGGGTTAATTGTTGCCTTCTTTTTTGGCTTTTTCATCCCGCTCCACTCCCACTATCAGCTCCCGAAACCCCTGCCTAACCCTCCTGCCGCCCCTGGCGCCGTACAAACGGGCCGAAAAGGTCGTGACTATGGCCAAAAGGTCCCGGACCAGCTCGGAATTGACGTCCTCCGGCTCTTTTTCAGCTATGGCGATTATTTCTACGCCGCAGTACCTTAAATGCCGCTCGATATACTCATAACCAAACCGGGCCAGCCGGTCGGGATATTCGATGATGAGCTTCTTATACTCGCCCTGCTCGGCCAGCTTGAGCACGTTCGCTAAACCGCGGCGCTTCTGGTTCAGGCCGCTGGCCACGTCTGTGAACTCCGCCCTGATGGTAAAACCGTTTTCCCGGGCGTACTGCCGCAGCCGTTCGATCTGCCGGTTCAGGTTGCCCGCGTCGGCCTGCTTTTTTGTGGATACCCGGGCGTAAAGCACGACTGCTTCCTGCCCGTCATTCAACTGACCGGACTGCAGGAGCCTGTTGAGTTCGTCCATAGAGTACCGGCGCTGGCCTCCAGGCAAACGAACGGGCTTGATTAAGCCGCGCTTCTCCCAATTGCGCAGGCTGTTGGGATGAACGCCTAATTTTTTTGCCGCTTTGCTGATGGTTAATAGTTCCATAACTTCATGGTAACTATTTTGTTATGTTTTGTCAATATTTGTTGGCCTGTTGGCAACTGCTACAAACCTCCCGCTTTTATTTCCGTAGTGGGGGTTTTTGGTTGTCCTCTTTAGTTTTATTTTTCCAAATCGTTAATTATTTTTTGCAAGAATTGAATAATTGCCATGATACTTTTTTTAAATGCCATCCGAACATCCCTCGCTCATAAATAATCACACCCTGGTTGTATATTTTTTTCTTCAGGGATAACGGGGCTTCTTCCAGCAGGATCACATCCACCTGGAAAGGACGGGCGATATTTTCTGCAGCCGTTAACGCCTTTAAATGATCTTTTTCCTCCAGGCCTTCCAGGGCAATGTCTATATCCGAGAGAGTGGTAAAGTGTCCACCGGTCAGGGAACCGAACAGATAGATCCGGCGTAGCGGGAAAAGAAGCGGAAGTTCTTCCGCCAGCTGCTTTGCTTTTTCCCAGGCTTCTCTTTTACGGGCGGCCAGGGATTTTTCTTCCAGCCTGGCTCGCCTTTTATGGCCTGCCAGATATTCTTCATACTGGGACGACTCATTATACCCGCACATCCTGGACACCTGCCCTTTTACATTTCGCATCTTTCCTATTTTCAAGTTTACACCAGGCGGCAGTAGCTGGCAAGGATTTGCAGATGCAAGGATTGGCTCTGCTCCGAAAAGGGGTTGACAGGGGGGGAGGAATTACCGTATGATAAGCATGAGAATGAAAATCATTATCTTAATCCAATGAGAATGAGACTCATTTACAACATTTCAGGGGGGTGGGAGCTCATGAATGAATCAAGCAGTATTAAATTGCTTGGTGAATTGGCCCAGGGAACAAGGGGCCGGGTCGTACGGATTAATGCTCAAGGTAGTTTGCGCCGACGCATCCTGACTATGGGGCTGGTGCCCGGGGTGGAGATCACTGTTCAAGGCAGGGCGCCGCTGGGCGATCCAGTGGAGATCGTTTTTCGAGGTTTCCGGTTGACTTTGCGAAAAGAAGAGGCAAACGGTGTGGCGGTGGAAGTCTTTTAAAGTCTATCCTTAAGACCAGGGGGTGATTACGGATGAAGCCACTGGGGTTTATGGCCCAGGGGGAAAGTGGGGTGGTCCGGGATGTTGCGGGAGGGGTTGCTTTGCGTGAGAAATTAACCGCTCTCGGTCTTGTACGGTGAAAAGTTATCCGTATGGTTCAGAACAACGGCATTGGCCCGGTAATTGTAGCCCTGGGGGAAGGACGCCTGGCTTTAGGCCGGGGCATGGTACAAAGGATTTTTGTTGATGAGATCACCGGTTAAGGAGGCTTGTTTATCATGGAAGCTGCGCCTAACTTACAACCCGGGGGAATTGTCATTGCCCTGGCAGGTAACCCAAACTCCGGGAAAACCAGTATTTTTAACAACCTGACCGGTGCCCGTCAGCATGTCGGTAACTGGCCGGGGGTAACGGTAGAAAAAAAAGAGGGACGGCTTATTTACGACGGAATTTCACATCAGGTAGTAGACCTGCCGGGCACATACAGCATGGGTGCTTTTTCGGAGGATGAAATAATTGCCCGGAATTATATTTTAAAAGAAAAACCGGATGTCATTATTAACGTGGTAGATGCCTCGAATATAGAACGCAATCTTTATTTAACTGTCCAGTTACTGGAGATGGGTGCCAATGTAGTGGTTGCACTGAATATGATGGATGAGGCCGAAAGTCGCCATATATCTATTGATGTTGCCAGGCTGTCCGAAATTCTGGGTATTCCGGTAATACCTACGGTGGCGACCAGAAAACAGGGAATGAAGGAACTGATAACCGGGGCCCTAAATGCTGCCAGGAACCCAGGGCAACAGCCGCTGAAAATTACATACCAGCGGGAAGTTGAAGAAGAAGTGGCCGCCCTGGAAACAGTTATTGCCAGCCATGCTGGACTGATGAGGGACTACCCTTTACGCTGGCTGGCGGTAAAACTGCTGGAAGAAGATGAGCGCTTTTTAGAAGAGGTACGCAGGTACCCCGGTACCGCCGATCTGCTTGCTCGCCGGGAAAAAGTATCCGCAGGTTGCGGGAATTAACCGGTGAGGAACCGGAAATTCTCCTGGCCGACCAGCGTTATGGCTTTATCGGCGGGCTGGTTAAAGAAACAGTAAAAAGACGTACCGGTGTTGAGCAGAGATTATCCCTTACGGATAAAATTGACCGGATCGTAACCAATCGTTATCTTGGCCTTCCCATTTTCCTGTTCTCCATGTGGGCTGTTTTCCAGTTTACCTTCAAACTGGGAGATCCCATGGTGGGCTGGATCGAAACCTTTTTTAAATGGCTGGGAGAAGTGGTGGGTAAAGGTCTGTCTGCCATCGGTGCTCCTGAAATCATTAATTCTCTGATTGTAGATGGTATTATTGGCGGTGTGGGTGCGGTGCTGGTCTTTATACCCCTGATCTTTTTGCTCTTCCTGGCCATTTCTTTTCTTGAGGACAGTGGTTACATGGCCAGGGCGGCCTATATTATGGACCGTTTCATGCATGCCCTGGGGCTGCACGGAAAATCCTTTATGCCCATGCTTATTGGTTTTGGCTGCAACGTACCGGCAATTCTGGCTACCCGTACCCTGGAAAATAAGCGGGACAGGTTGATTACCATATTAATTAACCCGTTGATGTCCTGCACAGCCCGTCTCCCTGTATATGTGCTATTTGCCGGGGCCTTCTTTGGCGCCCGGCAGGGTCTGGTGGTCTTTTCAATCTACCTTTTGGGAATTGTGCTGGCCATTATCATGGGCAAAGTCTTTCAAACCTTTCTCTTTAAAGGCGAGGCTGCTCCCTTTGTAATGGAGCTTCCACCATACCGCATGCCCACCTTGCGGGGAACACTGATTCACATGTGGGAACGTGGCAGTGCCTTCCTGCGTAAGGCCGGTACAATCATCTTCAGCGTGGTGATCCTGATCTGGCTTCTTTCTGTGCTACCCTGGGGCGTGGAACCCGGCAGCAAGGAAAGCCTGATCGGTCATCTGGGTGCCATTTTTGCCCCCGTCTTTGCCCCTGCCGGGTTTGGTACCTGGGAGGCTGCTGCTGCCCTGATCTTTGGCCTTTTAGCTAAAGAAGTGGTGGTCAGTACTCTCGGTGTCATTTACGGTGTGGGCGAGGAAGCAGAAAGTTTAATTCCCATCATCCAGCAGCACTGGACTCCTCTTTCGGCCTATGCCTTTATGGCCATGTGCCTGATTTACATTCCCTGCGCGGCGACCATCGGCGCCATTAAACGGGAAACAAACTCCTGGAAATGGACGGCCTTTGCCATTGGTTACAGCCTCATCCTGGGATGGCTGGTGGCGGTGATTATCTACCAGGGCGGGCGTCTGCTGGGACTGGGCTAAAAAACTGGTTCAATTATCCCCGTTGGCGGGTGTTTCTCCCGGCTTGGCCGGTTAGCGGGAAAGCCGGGATTTTAAAAAGCCAGCTATTGAGAACGAGTTTCATTCTCTTTGGCAGGAAGAAGAATTGTAAGGGTGTGTTTGGAAGGATGAGCGCGAAACACCAGTCCTTTGGACGTTTTAAGCGCAAAGCTGTATCTTTACCGGGAGGGATGATGATGTTTGTCCGGCAAAAGCGGTTGAAGCGGTTAATAGGAACTTCCTTAATCCTGACGTTGATTCTCTTCTCCTGCTTCTTTGCCTTGCCCTTTCAGTCACTCGCGGCGGCAGAGGTGAAGCCCGGCGTTCTGATCGTCGCGCACGGGACGAATGATCCCGAATGGACCACGCCCGTTTGGGAAGCGGCTTACGAATTGAGAGATAACCTCCCTTATCCGGTAGCCCTTGGGTTTTTGGAAGAAGTAGAGCCGGATATTCCGGCCGCGGTGGAACAACTTAATGCGGCCGGGGTCAACAAAATAGTTGCCGTGCCTCTCTTCATCTCCAGCTACTCCAATCACATCGAGGAGATCAAATACATCCTGGGTTTAAGGGAGGACTTGCCGGGTGAAGAACACGAAGAGCCCCTGGAAAGGGCCAGACCGCAAGGGGAAGTGGTTTTAACGCGGGCCATCGACGACCACCCCTTGCTGGCTGAAGTGCTTGCCGAACAGATTGGGCTTCTGGTTGAAAACGCCGGAAGCGAAATAGGGGTACTGGCCGCGCACGGCAGCGATTCCGAAGAAGGCCAGATCGGCTGGGTTGACAATCTGGCTTCCCTTGGAAAGCAAATCCAGGAACGCCTAGCAACCAAAGGGACGCCGCTGAAAGGTATAAAGTATGGCTTCCTTTTTGAAGGTTTAACCCCTTCTCTGCGGGAGGCCGTTTACGAAGCCATCTATACTGATAGGGCCACCGCCCTTGTTGTTCCAGTGATGGTCAGCGAGGGTCACTTCACCGGGCGTAAGATTCCCGGCATCCTCAAGGAATTTCCGGATGGCGCGTACCGCTACCCGGAGACGGGCCAGCGGGCGCTTCTCACCTTTAAGAAATCTTACGCCAACCGCATTGTGGAATGGCGGGCGGCCAACGAACTGTGGCCGCGGCCGGAGGTGAAAAAGGGCGGGGAAACGACCGTACTAACGCTGGACAAATGCCAGGAAATCGCCCAGGACGCCGGCAAGGGGTACCCTGACTCCGTGCTGGCCTTCCGCCTGGCCGGCGTGGCTCTGCCTGCCTTGTGGCCGGACAGTCCGGTGGTGGCGGATGACCTGATGGTGGTCAGCTTCCTGCCGCCCGAGGATGACAGTAAGCCGATATTCGACTACCTGGCCGGCACGGCTGACGTCAAGTACGTGGGCAACTGGAAAAAGATAACGCTCGCGAGCTCGACCTTTATCTTCACCAACAAGGCCACCGGCGAGACGGTCTTTATTCACATCAGGCCGGACACCTTCGGCGGCGAAGATTTCTTTGACCTGCGCAACAGGGTGATGAACGGCCAGGCCTCTGAAGAGGAACAGGCGGCCTTGAAGGCGCGCCAGGATCTGCTCCTGAAGAACCTTTTAACCAGGCCGGCCGAAACGATTTTCGCCTGGAAAAAGGTTTCTCCCCTTGGCGTTTTCAGCCCGGATGGCGCACTACTGAAGTTTTCCTATGCAGACCTTGCTGTAGAGGAGAACAAGTTGTGCGTGTGCGGTTCGTTCGCCTTTCGGCTACTCGGCGAGGCTTTTGCCATACTTTACGGAGAGAGAATGCCCCAGCAGGGCCGGTTTGAGGTGGTGAGCGGCTGGGCCACAGAAGGGATCGACAATGCACTGCGGTTGGTGGCCGGTGAGGGCAATTACGTTCTCCAGGGGGAAGAGCCTTTCAATGCAGACAACTATTACCTCGCGGTGACCGACAGAGCCACCTCCCGGACGGCTGTCGTTAAGGCAAAACCTCAACTTTTCCCGGAAGACTTCTTTGCCCTGAGGAGTAAGGTGAAGCAGGGCACGGCGACGCCTGATGAAAAGGCGCGCTTCCAGGAACTCAGGCTGCAAGTGATCTGGTCGCTTTTATTTAAGCCCACCGGCGAAATCTTTAGCGTCTACACGTACTCAAAAGGTGGTACCGGCGGTGGAGGCAGCGGAGCGCCGGCGCCATCCGCGGATAGGGTCGAAAAGCCCGTGCAGGCGGGAGTGACCACCGAGGCCGAAGTGCCCGGTAAGGTGAAGGTCGAGGTGCCTGCCGGGGCCGTGAGCGGCGCGAACGACGTGATCAAGGCTGAGGTCGTGGGTAACGAAAAGACTGCGGGCACGGGGATGCCCCTGCTCGGCAGGGTCGTGGACGTCACCCTCAAAAACGGCACCCTGACCGGCAAGATAACCATCACCCTCTACTTCGACAAGAGCAAGCTCGCCAAGGACCAGGAGCCGGCCGCCTTCTACTACGACGAAAAGGTCGGCAGGTGGGTCCGCCTCGAGGGGACCGTTGACCTCGAGAAAGGGACCGTGACGGTGACGGTCGGCCACCTGACGCTCTTTGCCGTCTTCGCCGTAGCCAGGGAGGTGCCGCCGCTCCCAACTCCCACGCCGGTGGTCACCTTTAAGGACATGCAGGGCCACTGGGCGGCCGACGCGGCCGGCAGGCTGGCCGGGATGGGCCTCATCTCCGGCTATCCCGACGGCACCTTCCGTCCCGACAGGGAGGTGACCCGCGCCGAGATCGCGGCCATCATGGTGCGCGCCCTGAAGGTCGCGCCGGGCGGTGAGCAGGAACTGAAGTTCAGGGACAGCGCCAAGATCCCCGCCTGGGCCAGGGGAGCGGTCGCCGCAGCCGTCAGGGAGGGCCTAGTGAAGGGCTACCCGCAGCCGGACGGCACGGCGACCTTTGAGGCTGATCGCCTGGTTTCCCGGGTTGAGATGGCCGCACTCGTGGTAAGGATCCTGGAAAAGAAGATCGGTACCGTAACACCGGCGGAGCTTAAGTTCGCCGACGCCGGTACCATCCCGGGCTGGGCGAATGCGAGCGTAGGCGCTGCCGTAGCGAAGGGGATTGTTGCCGGCTATCCCGACAACACTTTCCGTGCGGAGAAGCCCGTGACGCGGGCGGAAGCTGCGGCGATGGTCCTCCGGCTGCTCGATGCGGTAGGAAACAGGTAAACTGAGAGACGGCAAGGAGGGGAAAAGTGAAGAAGGCGCGTGTACCTCACAATCCGGGAAGGGTTGTTGTTAAATCCTTGCGCAAAGGTCCGTGGCTGATCAACTATCGACTGCAAGGGGGTAAAATTGTCTACCTGTTATGGGCGACCAAAGGATTGGGGTTTCTCAAGAACTGGGGCCAGGAATGATGAAAGGGAATCGACTATGAGCGTATTTATTGTCGGTGGCGACCGGCTGGGGAAAATCCCCCACAACCTCCGTCAACTGGGGTTTGATAGGGTTTACCATTTCAAGGGGCGGAAAAAGATTGCTGTGGGTAAGTTAAACATACCGGAGGAGACCGGCCTGGTCATTGTCTTAACGGACTATGTCAACCATACTGTCGCCAGGATGATTAAAGAACAGGCCAGGGGGAAAAATACTCCGGTGGTATATGCGAAGCGTTCCTGGACCCATATTTACCAGAAACTAGAACTGAGCCAGGCGATAGAAAATGTTAACCCTTAAATCCCGCTTTGATCACATATATCATGATGCCGTGGAATGCCTGGTGGCTGCCCTGGAGGCCCGGGATCCCTATTCCTGCGGGCATTCCCGGCGCGTGGCGGATATGGCGGTAGATCTGGCCCGGCTGGTTGGCTTGAAGGGCAGGGAACTGGAAATGGTACATATTGCGGCTCATTTGCACGATATAGGCAAAATCGGTATTCCGGATCAAATTTTACGCAAGCCGGGCCGGCTTTTACCTCACGAATATGCCATAATTCAGCGCCATCCGGAAATCGGTTACAACATCCTGGTCAAATCGCGGCAACTGAAACGGGTTGCTGTGATGGTCCTGCACCACCACGAGCGCTGGGACGGGAAAGGTTATCCCCGGGGATTAAAGGGGGAGGCCATTCCCCTTGGTTCCCGGATTATTGCGCTGTGTGACGCAGTGGATGCGATGACCTCGGAACGTCCTTACCGCCCGCCGCTGAGCTGGCAGCAGTGCCGGCAGGAAATTGTAGCCGGTAAAGCCGGGCAGTTTGACGCCGTGCTGGTGGAAGCGGCAGAAAAGTTGTGGCCTGTATGGGAGAGAAGATATTGTTATGCAGTGTGACGCATATATTCTCCGGAAAAGGATTTTTGGAAAAAATGTCGAAACTAAACCCAAGGTTTAGAAGGAAGGGATTTTGTGAAGAAAAAGGAAAAGTTGCCTCCAGGATTACCGCTTACTTCCACTACCTGGGAAAGCCTTCGGAAGCTAATTGGGGAGACATGGAGATGGGCAGAAGATTACCGAAATTTTTAAAAGCGGATGTGGAGCGGGGGTTGATCCTGGCCTACTACGAATTGGTGAAAGGTTGTGCGGTTAGCCTGGATCTGCCGGAGCAAAACATCGTGCCGGTGGTGGCTTTTGCCCATAAACCAGGCGAATTATACGGGATGGATTTTTCCAGCACTTATCATTTTGCCGAAAAAGAAAAGTTGTCCACCCGGTTGCGCCGGGTCCGGAAAAAAGTTGAAGGACTCTTACGCTATGCCGATTTTGCGGAAAAACAAATGCAGATGAAATACCAGGTAGCTTACGAGATCTGGTGTTTTATGCCTCCTAACAAATTAGTAACGGAAACCGTGACTAAAGCCGGGGAAGAGGGCTTGCCCGTGGAACTGGTAGGCGTGGAGGAAGTTAATGAGAGGATCAGGCAGGTCGCCCTTCTTGAACCGCTTGATCGGGAAGTGATTTATGAAAATGCTTTTCTATGGGCGGCAAGCCTTTTGCGCCGGGCCGGGGCCTGGAAATAGGAAAGATGCCGGAACAAACCGCGCTTTCTAATGGTCAAAACGAGGAAAGATAAGTGCTTACTTCTTCAATAAAAGCGGAGCATTCTTTTCGGAGTGCCACTATTTCCTCATGTTTAAATTCGCGGAAGTCCTGGTAATCACCTTCGTTTCTGAACTTGAAGGCTTTGGAAAGAGTTTTTCCTGAATTGACGGAGATAATCCCGGTTTTAATAAATTCCTTGTTGAATAAACCAATTACGCCGCTGTGTTTTGCGGAATCAAGCCGTTTGGTTGCAAGCAGAGCCCTGGCAGCGTAAAAAACCGAGAAATAAAGGCGGTTGACGGCACCCTTAAGCTTGCCTTCACGAATTAAGGTATCGGCTTCTTCGGCTGTTTCCCGGGCTCTGTCTAAACGGTATTTAGCCAGTTCCAAATCAAGGTTTTCTTTCATAGCGGCACCCCTTCCTCCCGTGTATTTTGGTAAAAAAGGGTTTTCCGGGTAAGGGGCGCATAGTATTCGTTATGGGAAAAAACCACCGGGGACAAAACAACGTCATAGTCCAGGCTGACTTCAAAAGCGGCGTCCAAAACTAGATCATCTACTTCCGGATGACGGTTTTTTACCACAACAAGAACGTCAATGTCTGAATATGGATCATCATCACCCCGGGCTTTAGAACCAAAAAGCCGGACCTCTTCTAGATTTTGGCGGAGGGTGCTCCGGATAAGCTTACAAAACCGGCTAAGAGCAGCTTTGTCCCGTTTGTTTAGGCGATCCAAAGCCATCAAGAAAACCTCCCTACCGGAAGCTGTTTCGCATCAGGGAATATAGTTATGGAGAAAAAATTTATGGTATTCTATAATTTTACAGTTAAAATGGTTGAATGTCAAAAGAATTTTTATTGACATTTTCTCTATATTGTCTTACAATGGTTTAAACAATAGTTTAGCAAACAAACTATTAGTTCACAACCATAAAAACTGAGGGATATCGGTTTTGCTGAAACTTTAGCCCCGTAACGAAGACGGGATCAGAGCGGACAAGCTGGACCTCAACCGAAAAGGTAATGATACAAAAGGCCACGGAGGCCCCCGGTTTCCTTCCCAGAAAGGGTAAGGAGGGTGCCCGTGGCTTTTGTTTTTTGGGGCTGGTACCCGGGATAAAAAGTGGATCCCCTTCATCCGCAGGTTATTAAAGCCAATTATCGTGGCCGTTAATATGGGAGGTGGAAGTTGATGGCTGATGCACACCGGGATTATTTTAACCAAAAGGCACCCATTTGGGACAATTTATTGACTGGTGAGACATTGGATCGGTTGAAAAAAATCATCGATGAGCTTGCCATCAGACCCGGGAGCTTTATTCTGGACGCAGGTACCGGTACGGGGGTTCTTTTACCTTTTCTTGTTGAAGCGGCCGGTCCGGAAGGTAAAGTGGTGGCGCTGGACATTGCTGAAGAGATGCTGGCCAGAGCCAGGGCGAAAAATCCGGGGAATGTGGAATTTGTACTGGCGGACATAAGCTGTACGCCATTTCAGGAAGATACTTTCGATGAGATCATCTGCAACTCCTGTTTTCCTCATGTTACCGATAAACCCCGTGCGCTGGCGGAAATGGCCCGCATTTTAAAGCCTGGCGGGAGGCTGGTCATCTGCCATTCCATGAGCAGGGAGGCGGTAAACGATTTACACCGGTCGTTAGGGGGGGTGGTTGCCAACGATCTGATTCCCGACGATGATAAAATGCAGGAATTGTGCAGGCAGTGCGGGTTGGTGGAGGTTGAAATTATCAATACAAGGGAGAAATATGTTTTGAAAGCACGTAAACCCATATTGACAAGTTGAGCCGGGATGAAAACGGAGGAGGGTAATCTCATTGAGAAGGGTTTATTCATTCACCACGGCAATTATTCTAGTAATTCTTTTACTTGCTATCTCTGGATGTGCGGTGAAAGATAGTCCGAAGCTAAAAGTTGCTACGGGTACGTCATTGATTGCTGATATTGTCAAAAATGTCGGCGGTGATAAAGTAGAGACCGTGAATATTGTCCCCCCTGCTGCCTGTCCGGGGCATTTTGACCTGAAGCCGGGCGATGTGCAAAAGCTGGCCGAGGCCAGGCTATTTTTGCGCCACGACTGGCAGGGGAAGATGTTTACCAAAGAACTGATAGAATCGGTGCATAATAAGGACCTGCAGGTGGTTGAAGTTGCCGTGGCCGGTAACTGGATGGCACCCCCGGTGCAAAAGGAGGCGGTTACAAAAATTGCCGGAATATTGATGGAAAAAGATCCATCTAACAGGGCTTATTATGAGCAAAATGCCGACCGCCTGGTTTCGCAGATTGAGTCAAAGGGCAAAGAAACCCTGTCCAGGCTTCAGGCTGCCGGCGCAGGCGGCGTGAAGGTACTCTGTTCCGAGATGCAGCAGGGGTTTTTAAAATGGGCCGGTTTTGACGTGGTGGCTACTTATGGCCGGCCGGAGGAGCTTAGCCCGCAGAAAATGCAGGAGCTTATTAACAAAGGGAAACAGGCGGGAGTAAAGCTGGTGGTGGATAACCTGCAGAGCGGCCCGGACGCAGGCAAAGGTATGGCGAAAGAATTGGGGGCGGCACAGGTGACCATCTCCAATTTCCCGGGAGGGTTGCCGCAAACGGATACCTGGAGCGCCGCTCTGGACAAAAATGTGGAGTTGCTTTTGGATGCGCTTAAGGAGGTAGAGTAAAATTAATCTCGCCGGACGGTGGAACAGTATTCCGGAAAATGGGCTGTTCAACGGGGCTGCTCTAATAAAGATAGAAGATGCCGTCGTTTCCTACCGTGAAGATGTAGCTTTACGGGGCGTTTCGCTGTCAGTTAGAAAGGGCGAGCTGGTCGGCATCATCGGGCCGAACGGGGCCGGTAAAACTACCCTTCTCACCCTGGTGAACGGGTTGGGTAAGCTCCTCCAGGGGCGGGTGGAAGTGCTGGGCTACTCGCTTCAAAAGGGCTGCCCGGCCTTTTTGTGCCGGCGGATTGGCTACGTGCCGCAAATTCAGAACATTGATCCCCGGATGCCGGTGAGTGTGCGGGAAGTGGTCATGATGGGGCGCTACGGCCGCCTGGGCCTGCTGCGCCGGCCCGGGCCGGCCGACAGGCGGGTGGTGGACAGCATGTTGCAGCTGGTGGGCATGAGCCACCTTGCCTCTCGCCCCATCGGCCATCTTTCAGGAGGTGAGCAGCAGCGGGTGGCCATTGCCCGTGCCCTGGCCCAGGAGCCGGAGATCCTTCTTTTGGACGAGCCGACCGCGGCCCTGGACCGCCGGGCGCGGGTGGAGATCATGACCCTGGTCAGTGAAATCCACCGCTCCCGCCACCTGACCACCCTGATGGTGACCCACGAGCTAAAAACGGCGGCAGCAGTTTGCGACCGGCTGATTTTAATGAAGGAGGGTCGCATCTGGGCCCAGGGCACGCCCGCGGAAGTACTGCGGGAAGAACTTTTAGACCTTCTGTTCGGTGGTTGAACATAAAAATGGATTTCTCCATTTTTGGTTATCAGTTCATGCAAAATGCCATTCTGGCCGGTCTGCTTGGGGGCGTGGCCTGTTCTCTCATCGGGGTTTTCGTTGTCACGATGAACCTTTCTTTTATCGGGGTGGCCATCTCCCACGCCGCTTTTGCCGGGGCGCTCTGCGGGACCTGGCTGGGTTTTAATCCCCTGGCCGGGGCTTTCCTATTCAGCCTGGTGGCAGCAGCGGTAATCGGGCCGCTGGCCGACCGGGGAGAGTTTAACCCCGATACGCCCATTGGTATTATTTTTTCCATTACGATGGGGATGGCTTTTCTGTTTATGGGCCTTTTGCCTGGCCCGAAAACCCAGGCCCTGGAGCTTTTGTGGGGAAGCATCCTTACGGTGAACGACCGCGACCTGCTTTTGCTGGCTATTGTAGCAGCGGTCGTAGTGAGCCTGGTGGTGCTCTTTTTTAAAGAAATCCAGGCTGTGATTTTTCACCGGGAAGTTGCCCTGGCCGTGGGCATTCCAGCCAGCCTGATTTTTTACGGCCTGCTCTTTTTAACCGGTTCGGTAATTACTGCTTCTTTACGCAGCATTGGCGGCCTGCTTATTTTTAACCTGATCTTAAACCCTGCGGCTGCAGCCTACCAGCTGACTTATAACCTGCGGCTAATGTTTGTTTTGTCTTCCTTCTTCGGTGTTCTTTCCACCTGGGTGGGGCTTTTTCTTTCCTGTTTGTTTGACGTGCCCAGTGGGGCCACCATTGTAATTGTCTCTGCGGTTATCTTTATCATCGCGGCTTCCTTTTCTCCCAAGCGCAAAGTAAAAAAGTGGGAGGAAGAAGTATCGACAGGTCCTGGAAAAGCTCTTTTCAAATAGCCCGTAAAAGAGTACCGGACAAAATCTGGCTGAACGCTTGTCCCGTTTCGATCCGGCAAAAAAGGAGGATATCTTTCCAGGCAGCAAATTTCAGACCAGTGAGCTGGCCGGGATTGCTTCTTCCTTTAACAATATGGCCTTACGGGTACGGGACACTCTGTCTGAACTGGAGCAGAAAGTAAAAGAACTGGAGGAAAAAAACGAACTCCTCCACCAGGCCCGGCGGCGGCTGGAATGGCTGGCCAGCTATGACCCCCTTACAGGCGTTCTAAACCGCAGGTCTTTTATGGAGCGATGTTTGTATTTAATCAGAGAAGCAGGGAGCGAATTTCCCCACGTGGCCGTTTTGATGATGGACGTGGATAATTTTAAAACCATAAATGATTGTTACGGGCATCCGGTGGGCGATATGGTTCTGAAAAAAGTAGGGGAATTGTTGAGACATCAGGTCAGGAAGGATGATCTGGTGGGGCGGTACGGGGGTGATGAATTTGTCCTGTTCTTTCTCGTTAACCAACCGGGAGAATTTAATGTCCTTGCCGGGGTAAGAAGACGGTCCTGATCCGGTGTGTGGAAAATTTGTCTTTTGCAACTGAAGGAAAAACGAACCAGTGGTTCCAACCGGAATTGTGAGGAAGACGTAACCCGGCACTCAGAAGTCTGAGTGCCGGGTGGTTTACTTTTGCGCTTACTCTGGTTTGCTAAATAACCGTTAAAACCGGCAGCACAAAGACCTTAAAGCCTTTACCGTCAAGCCGTAAGGAAAATTTTTTAAGCTCCGCCAGGATCCTTTCTTGATCGTCATCGCCGACTACCGCCGCTACGGCACAGTTGAACCCCGGCCATACCGGATCGTCCAGCTTGGGCTCACTGTTTTCCCCTTTGCCCAGTACCCTGTCCCATTTGGTAAAGCCCGTAACCCCCAGCGAACTGAGCATCTCCATTACGTCCTCGTCAAAATCCGCATCATAGGTAATAAAAAGCAGCTTCATCACCGCACCCCTTTAGAAAACAGAACTTGGCAAAAACCGCAGATCCTCATGTGCAGGTCATCAGGAGAGTTTTGCGCTTACCTTTTGAATGCCGGTCGCCTTGCGGAGTTTTCTCTCCTCAAACAGGCAGTAAACCGTCGGGATCAGCACCAGGGTGACCAGGGTGGACACGGCCAGCCCTCCCATCATGGTGATTCCCAGCGGGTTCCATAATTCCGCCCCTACCCCCCGGGAAATGGCCAGCGGCAGCATGCCGAAAAACATGGCGGCGGTAGTCATCAGGATTGGTCTTAACCTGTTGCGCCCGGCATTGGTGATCGCTTCCCGTAAAGGCTGGCCTCTGTTTTGCAACAGGTGGGTATAGTCGACCAAAATAATGGCGTTCTTAACTACAATCCCGGTTAACATGATGATGCCCATGAAAGAAACCAGGCTTAAGGTCGTCCCGGTCAAATAAAAGGCGTAAAATACCCCCGTTAAAGCAAAGGGCACAGAAAACATCACGATCAGGGGATCCCGGAAATTGCCGTACAACGAGGCCATAACCATGTAAACAAGAACAATTCCCAGGACCAGCAACAGGCTGAGGTCCTTAAAGGCTTTTTGCTGCTCTTCAACTTCTCCGCCGAAGCTGACTGAAACCCCCGGCGGTATATCCATATTTTTAAGAGCATCTCTGATGTCGTTGGTGATTTCCCCCAGAGAACGGCCGTACCTGTCTGCCTCTACCTTGACGATCCGCTGGCGGTTTTTCCTTTCAATTTCTACAGGTCCCTCACCACTTTTTATTTCGGCGATATTTTTCAATTTAATCATCCTGCCGTCGGGAGTAAAAATCGGCACTTCCGGCAAATTTTCCAGCTTGTTTTTGTCCGCCTCGCTCAGGCGGGTGAAAATATCAAAGCTATCGCCCGCATCGCGGAATTCGGTAGGATTATCGCCATAAAAATAGTTGCGGACCGTACCTGCGATCGTAGCAATGTTTAGCCCAAAAGAGGCTGCTTTCTGGCGATCCACCTCCACCCAGATTTCCGGCCGGGGATCTTTTTGACTAAGGGAAACATCCGCCGTGCCGGGGACTTCCTTAACAATCTTTTTCACCTGTTCGGCCACTTCGAGGTTGGTCTTCAGGTCGGGGCCTGCAACTTCAATGATAATGGGCTTTCCGCCGCCCATCATGAGGGAGGAAAGCGGGCTCGTGGCAGTAACCTTCATCCGGCTTATGCCCGGTATTCTTTCCAGTTGTTCTCTTAATTTGCCGGCAATATCCCGGGCGCTGCGTTCCCTTTTATCTCTGTCCACCAGTTTAAAACCAATCGAACCCACGTTGGGTCCTTCGTCCACGCCCAGGGCCACGCCAAACCCTTCTTCGCTCTGTCCGTCAAAGGCGTAAGAGTGCCTGAATTCCTCCGGTTTTACCACTTTATCAATGGTTTGCAGCATTTTTTCAATAACCCTGTTTGTTTCTTCTATCCTTGTTCCTTCCGGCAGGCGAAATTCAATGTTGACATCCCCGGAATCTATGTCCGGTATAAAGCTGCTCCCCATAAAAGGTACCAGGGCGAGGCTGCTGGCAAAGATCAAAACGGACACGGTAATAACGGTCTTCTTGTGGGACAGGGCCCAGGCAAGTATGCGGCCGTACAGGTCTTCGATAAAGACAAAACATTTCTCTGCAGTTGCGTCAAGCTTGCTCCAGAAGCTTTCTTTTGCCGCGGATTCTTTATTGCCGGCTCCCAGCCACTTTGAGGCCAGCATCGGCGTCATGGAGAGGGCAGTAAAAAGGGAAGCCAGCAGGGTCACGACAATCACAAACCCCAGTTCCTTAAAAAGCGTCCCTGTAATCCCCCCCACAAACATCAGCGGAACAAAAACCACCACGACCGTCATGGTGGAAGCCGTCACGGCCATGCCCACTTCGCTTGAACCATAAATGGCGCTGGTTTTCGGCCGGCCGCCGCGCTCCAGGTGGCGGGTGATATTCTCCAGGATCACAATCCCGTCATCGACCACCAGGCCGCAGGCAATGGCAAGTGACATCAGTGAAATCAGGTTTATAGTATGACCAAATAAAGAGAGCGGGATGAAGGCAGCCAGCAGGGAAAAGGGAATGGTCAGGGCGATGATGGCAGCCGCCTTAACTCTCCTTAAAAAGAGAATGGTTACGATTATGACGAGCAGAATAGCCCTCAATAACTCATCCCGCAAAGTTTTCACGGCAAGTAAAATATTTTCGGAACTGTCCATTACGGTATTGATTTTCACGTCGGTGGGCAGGTTTTTTTCTATTTCTTTAAGCTTATCCTTGACACCCTGAACAACTTTTACGGTATTTTTACCGGCCTGTTTTTGTAAAATAAGAACGATGGCCTTCTTCCCGTCCGCCCAGCCGTTTACGGTTTGTTCTTTATAGGCGTCTTCCACTTCGGCGACGTCCTTAAGGTAAACAGGTCTGCCGTTAAAATAGCCGACGACCGTATTTTTTATTTCCTCTACGTCCCTGTACCTGGCCGGAATCCGGACAAAGTATTCCTGCGGGCCGGATTTTATACTGCCGGCCGGCAGGTTTAAGTTTTCTGCCGCCAGAACCTGCTTTACTTGTAACAAATTCAGGTGATAACCGTCTATTTTTTGAAGGTCGAAATGAACATTTATTTGCCTCTCCATACCTCCGTACAGTTGAACGGCGCCGACTCCCGGAACACGCTTTAATTCGTCGGCAATCTTTTTCTCGGTCAGATAATAAAGCCTCGGCCAGCTGGTATCCCCGGTGACGGTCATGACCAGGATGGGGATGCTGGCGCTGCTGAACTTAAAAATTACCGGTTCTTCTGCATCGTCCGGCAGTTTCCTTTTGGCCAGATCCAGCTTGTCCCGGATGTCGTTGGTAGCTTCCTCCAGATCCGTGCCCCACTCAAACTTACAGGATACCAGGGAGAGATTATCCAGGGACTTGGAGGTGAGCGTATCCAGATTATTTACCATATTGAGCTGATCTTCAATGTGCTCGGTAATTTCCGTTTCCACGTCGGAAGCGCTCGCTCCCGGCCAGGCGGTCAGGACACTTACCACCGGCGGTTCGATGTCCGGAAGCAGATCGATGGGGAGCCTGGTTAGAGAAAGTGCTCCCAGAATAATTACGGCCAGGAAAAGCATTAAAGTGGCCACCGGCTGTTTAACAGAGAACTCAGGAAGCCTCACTGCCCGCAGCACCTCTTTCTTCTATAGAAACGCGTGCACCGTCATAAAGTTTGTTCTGTCCTCTGGTAACGACCAGCTCTTTTTCAGTCAATCCATTAGTTATTTCGGTAAAATTACCCTGCGTGATGCCGGTCTTTACGTTTTTCAAGACTGCTTTGTTGTTTTCGACCACATATACATAATAGCTTCCCGTTCCCGGCATTTTATTAAGGGATTCGGTGGGAACTGCCAGGGCCTTCCGTTCGCCTAAATATAATTTAATATGGGCAAACATGCCGGAACGAAGCTTATACTCCTTATTGGGGATATGTATTTCAATCCCGGCTGTCCGGGTGGCCGGGTCGATGGTCGGGCTGATAATCGAGACAACCCCTTTAAAAACTTTTCCGGGGAAAGCATCTACGGTTATTTCTGCTTCCATCCCCTTTTTGAGATGGGGGAAGTCTTTTTCCGTTACGCTGCAGACGATTTTCAGCTCATCTTCCCGGGAAATGCGAATCACCGGTTTCGCCGGATCTGTCCGGTTCCCCTGCTCCGCGTAACGGGCGGCTACAAATCCCGAAATGGGTGCATATATACTGTACTCGCGGTAAAGTACCTGTAGCTGGTTTAAAACTGCTTTCGCCCTTTCAACTTGCGCGCCCGCGAGTTTCTTTGATTCAACGGCAGCCCTGTACTGGGCATTTATATGATCCAGTTCCTGTTTGGATACAGCATTTGCCTGGTAAAGATTTTCCACACGCAGGCGGTCTTTTTCTAACAGTTCCAGATTCGCCTCGCTCTGCCTTAACCCGGCCTCCGCGGCAGCCAGGCCAGCCGTTGCCTCTTCAAGCTGGGCTTTTATGACATCATCATCCAAAACAGCTATCAGGTCTCCTTTTTTAACGTAATCGCCGGTTTCTACGTATATTTTCTCAATAATTTCCCCCCCAATCTTGGGGTGAACGTCTACCACGGCTGCCGGTTTGATCTCTCCTGTCAGTTCCAGTACCCGTTGCAGGTTCGTTAACCTTGCTTCGGCCACCTGTACGGGTACGGTTTCCGTTTTGTTAACAGTAATCTTTTCCTTTTCACTATGCCGAACGTAATTAAAGGCAGCAAACCCAACAAAGAGCAAGATCAAGATAAAAGCAATGATGATCCCTGTTTTGCTTTTGAGAGCCACCTTGTCCAAAACGATAACCTCCTTCGCCGCCCGGCGCAAGATCCCCTCCGGCACCTTCGTGCAGGGGAGATGGCCGCCATCCGGTTAAATTCACCGTGGGTGCGGTTCCTCCGGGTCGCGCGCCGCTCCTCTTTAGCGCGGCCATAAAACTCCTTACCGGTGTACCAGATATATTCGTTCAAAGAAGATTTTCTCGATCAGGTCTGTGTCAACAGGATGTCTATCGGGGTCTTCCATCCAGCAAAAAAGAAAGGCATTGCTTATACTGTCAAGGGCCAGGGCCAGGTAATACGGGTCAAGCGGGCGGAAAATCTTCTTTTGAATGCCTTTTTCAAAAACAGCAGCCAGCTTCTGGATTACCTGGTCATAGAAACTGCGCAGCTCAGTTTCTAACCCCCTCCTGACATTAAAGCTAACGCCGGCACCCGACACTGCAAAGTAAAGCCGCACCGACAGGATGTTTTCCATAAAAAGTTTACATTTTGTTTTTAGAAAATTTTTTACCCTGGCATATTCGTCCCCCTTTTCTTCCAGCGCTTTCGATAAAGCAGAATAAAACAGCATTGCCGTCTGCATTAAGATCTCTTTATACAGCTCTTCCTTATTTTTGAAGAACTTGTAAAGAGTGCCCACGGCAAATTCTGCCCGTGCGGCTATTTCGTGCATGGAAACGTTATGATAACCCTTTTGCGAGAATAACTCCAGCGCAGCCTGCAGGATTTCCGCCCGGCGCTGCAGTTGTTCCCGTTCTTTTCTGGAAAGTTTATCCTTTTTCATTGTAGCCCCCAGGTAAAGATGTATGAAGCTGGCATCACAAAATGAACTTTAAATTCACTGTATAGCATTACGATTTTTTTGTCAAGCGCTACCCGGGAGGAGCAGGCCAGGGGGGAGACATTCCGGTTGGACCAACTGCCGCACGAGCACCCGGCGCGGGTATTTACCCGGCGGATCAAATATGGGGGTGAATGGTTACCCCTACCAGGCCAGGGAACCGGCGCCGGCCAAGTTGTTTGGTCTTTACCGCGATGGCAATCTTTACACCAGCTACAGTGAATACGCAGCAAAATACATCGACCCGGCCAAGCCGACGGTCGGGCTCACGGCGTGGATGGCCATCATCTGGGAACGCGGTTTGATTTGATAACTCTCAACTGTAGGGAATTCCTGAGCCGACGAAATTCCTTGAAAAGGGGTCTGATTGGCGGTGGGCAGGCTTACAGATAGTTTTTCGTCCACGATGTCTAAACTGATAGTAGCCTTTACAACGATTGCTTTGTTCCTTCTTTTTCTGGGAGGGTCACAGTTCTATTTTCTGGCAAAGATCAGCGCCCTGGATTGGGAGGTGGAGCACGCGGACCAGATTGTGATGGAGACTCATGCATTACAGCTGTCTGTTGCGGACCTTTTAATGCCCCCACACGATTACTTGATTACCGGCTCCCTTAAAGAACGCGAAAATTTTAAAGTATTGCGGACTGAAACCGAAAATATACTGGCACGACTCCAGAGTTTGGATCCGGATTCTACTGCTGATATTTCACTAATTGAACAGGATTTACAAGCAATTTGCGAAACTGCGGAAGCACTTTTGGGTTTAAGGGATCCGGTAGGTAACAAAGATGCGGGCCAACTAATGGAAGAGATGGACGCATGCCACTTTTAAAATTGCAAACGATAATTTAATCAGGTGGCGTCTGGTGACCTTACTGGCGGCAGCTTGCTTGCTAATACGCGTGATGAATTCGGCAGTTTAGCGAAGGCGGTTAACCAGATGATTCAGAATCTAAAGGATATCGCTTACAGGCTGACCGGAAAGGCACGGGAACTGACGGAGCAGACGCACGGGTTTGGTCGCATGCCTGCGGGTACAATAGAGGCTTTGCCCGTTTCCATGGCTTCTTTGACAATCTACATTTTTCAGCTCTGGCGATTGCTAGCAGTTTTAGGGAAGGAACTTTTTAAAAAACGTCGAATGAAAAATAAAAAATGTACGGAACTTTTGACGGCAAAAAGCCGGAGCTTTCCTGACTGAGCCGGGGTTTAAAACTGCGGATTGTTAATTAATTAGGCCACGAAGGCTGGTTCTCTAGCTTCTTGGAGAGGAGCCTTTGTGGCCTTACAATTTTTGGGGGAGGGAATATTTGTGAATGTTCTCCCGGCCGGTGAAACCCCTTTGTTGTCAACAGTTTACCCTTTTTTAGAACGCTTTTTCCCCGAACTTGCTGTTTTCCCGGAATTGCTTATGCACAGTGTGCGCACGGCTAAGTATGCCTTTCGATTGAGTTGCCTCCTCGGGCTCGGCAGGCCCCGGCTCCTTTTTTGGGCCGGAGCCCTGCATGACGCAGGCAAACTGCTGGTGCCCCGTCATATTTTGGAAAAGCCCGGCCCTTTGCTGGAAAGCGAGTGGAAAATGATAGTGCGGCACCCCCTGTGGAGCTTTGAACTGGTGGAAAGCAGGTGCCGCGGGGTCCGGGGCCTGGGGGGTATCCTGGCTGCAGTCAAAGCGCATCATGAGTCCTGGGACGGTACGGGCTATCCCGAGGGCCTGAAAGGTAACGGTATTCCCCTGGAGGCGAGAATTCTAGCCCTGGCCGACGTGTTTGATGCTCTAACCTCTCCCCGGCCCTACCGTTCTCCCTTGAGTTCGGGGGAAGCTCTTAAAGTGATGGCAGAAATGGGGGGTAAAAAACTGGATCCCCACCTGTTTCAAAGAGCGCGGGCTTTCCTGGCCCGTTTTAAGGAGGAAGCGGTTTGATGTCAGGGAGTGGGAGAAGGCGCAGTATAATTCAGGTATTTACCATCTGGTTCTTTGCCCTCGCCCTGGTTCCCACCTTACTGGCTGTTTATGCTACGGCCAAGTACCTCACCTTACAAACCGTTGCCTGGGCAAATAGATACCTGACCCAGATGGCTTTATACGAAAGCCAGATTATTTCCCTTTCCCTGAAGCACACTCTGGGAGAAGATGGATTTTACTTCTCTTTCCAGGGAGAGGGGATTGCAGCCAGTAAAGGCGGGCTGGTAAAAAGAATAGACCCGGCTCAACTCGGGCCTTTGTTTCCGGTGGAACCGGAGCCTGCCCAAATTTTTGCCCCCAGATTTCTTTTTGGATTTGGTTACCAGCCCAAACTGCGGCTCAGGGAAATGCCGGTCATTTACCTGGAAGATAGTAATGGCGCTGTTCTTTACCTGGCCGGGAAAAAAGAAAAACCCTCCTCCGGGGACAGGTTGTTGCTCAAGGCCTTCGGATTAAAAGAAAACCTGGAGGTTGGCGCGCCGGTACCGGGAACCAATCTCAGGGTAAGGGTTTGGGCTTCAGTGGGAGGACTTGTGGAGGAACCTTTGCGGCAATTGTGTGTTCCTCTCGGCGGTACACTTATCCTGGTGATATTGCTGTCAACCCTCCTTTATCCCCTGGCTGCGGCACAAATAGTATATCCCTTGAAAAATCTGGCTGAACGCTTGTCCCGCTTCGATCCGGCAAAAAAAGAGGATATCTTTGCAGGGAGCAAATTTCAGACCAGTGAGTTGGCCGGGATTGCTTCTTCCTTTAACAATATGGCCTTACGGGTACGGGACACTCTGTCCGAACTGGAGCAGAAAGTAAAAGAACTGGAGGAAAAAAACGAACTCCTCCACCAGGCCCGGCGGCGGCTGGAATGGCTGGCCAGCTATGACCCCCTTACAGGCGTTCTAAACCGCAGGTCTTTTATGGAGCGGTGTTTGTATTTAATCAGAGAAGCAGGGAGCGAATTTCCCCACGTGGCCGTTTTGATGATGGACGTGGATAATTTTAAAACCATAAATGACTGTTACGGGCATCCGGTGGGCGATATGGTCCTGAAAAAAGTAGGGGAATTGTTGAGACATCAGGTCAGGAAGGATGATCTGGTGGGGCGGTACGGGGGTGATGAATTTGTCCTGTTCTTTCTCGTTAACCAACCGGGAGAATTTAATGTCCTTGCCGGGGTAAGAAGACGGTACTGATCCGGTGTGCGGAAAATTTGTCTTTCATAACTGAAGGAAAAACGAACCACTGTGGTTCCAACCGGAATAACATGTGAAACTGGCCTGCGAGGATGGCTTAACACAGCTGTTACGTTTTCAACCTTCAAAGCTGGGCATAGCATAAGAGCTTACTGACGATGCTGTTTAAGTGGTCCAAACCTTCAAAAAAGCCGCGCAGTTCCTGGAGTGGTTTTGCGGGGACAGGGTTAATGTGTATCGGTTACCGCCATACCTTAATGGCCACACTGATGGTTACAGCCAGGGTGGCCACGGCGATGCCGATGGTGGCCCAGAATAAACTTTTGATTCCATGAGCCAGCGCGGCAATTTCCTGGCGCAGGTTGTTCTCCAGGGATTTGGTTTCCTGGCGCAGGTTGTTGTTTTCGGTTTTCATTTCGTGGCGCAGGTTATTGTTTTCGGTTTTCATTTCCTGGCGCAGTGCGGCAATTTCCTGACGCAGGTTGTTTTCTACGGTTTTAATTTCTTGACGAAGTAAACTATTTCCGGTATTTATCTCCTGTCTTAGTCCGGCTTCCTTTTCCGCCATTTCCTTGCGCAATTCGCGGATTTCATTGCGCAAATCCCGTATTTCACCCTGTACCCAGCTCCCCAGGAAAAACATCTGTCCTTCCCGGCGGTAATCCTGCTCATCGGAAGTGGCGGCAATCTCTTTTTTTACTTCTTCCATAATAGAATCACCCTCTGTTTCCAGCATATCAGGGAAAGCTGGTTACAGCAAGCAAAAATTTTTAGAGGAAACGAAAAACGGGACCTGCCGGACCCGTGTAAGTAAATTAGTTTAAGGCAGCCGGTTCGTTCCGGGCATGGGCCAGAAGTAAGTGTGCAAAAAAATGCCGATTATGCAATAATGTTTTCCCAGGAGGGCACAAAGTAAAAAAATGGCGGAAAGAAGTATCAACAGGTCCTGGAAAAGCTCTTTTCAAATAGCCCGTAAAAGAGTACCGGACAGCAATCCGGTGCTGCCCGGCAATCGGTTTTGATGTCAGTCCCGCTTCCCCCCGTTTTCCTCCTGCCTTTCCAGATCCCTTTTCTTTGCCTTCATTTCCCAGATATCGGCCATTTCCCGGCCCAAAAAGTGGGATAGCTGGTTTTTGGCTTTTTCGTAACTGCCGGTACTGATGAGTACAAAAAGGCCTCCACCAATCAGGGTGATTATGACAATCCAGGCCAGGCTGGACCACACGCCGGTCCGGCGGGCAGTCGGGTCCGTTACCGGTTTTTCGTATTCAGGAGCATCGGGGGTACTCGTGGGCCCGGTAATACCCAGAATTATCGGAACCGCATCCGCCAGCAGGGCAATCCCGCGCATGGCTTCTTCTTTGCGATTGGTGTAGGTACCCGCTTCTATTAATAAGGCTGTGGGCAGGAGATCTTGATTGTAATTACCCTGTGCTACAAAAATATCCTTGGCAATGGGCCAGTGCATTTTGTTGGCATAAGCCATCAACCGTTTGGCGAAATCCAGGTTGGCCTGCATGTGGGGGTTTTCTCGCCCCACGACAAAGCGCATCTGGGCCACCTGTTCATTGGAAACGATTCTCCGGTAGAATTCGGGGTCATCCACCCCATCACGATGGACATCAAAGATGGCGATGGGGTTCTTTTGCAGTAACTGCACTGCCGTCCGGCGCGAGCGGTAATAAGCGTTATCGTCATGGGGATCGTGGGGGGTTTTATCGTGCAGCACCCTGGCCCCATCGCTGGCCAAACTATAGGTATAGGAATCACCGACCTGAAAAATCCCGCCGCGGAAAGGAATGGAGGCGCTGCCGTCGGAAGGAAGGTAGGATTCGTCGCTATGGGTATGATAAATAGCCACGGGCCGGTGATTATTGCGAGCTGCTGCTGCCGGTATCTCCATTTTAGAAAAAAGTTCATTATAAGTCATCAGCTGCCTGTCCATTCCCAAATCGCGGGCCGTGGCCAGGTTGCCATCTACTTTTATCACCCGGTAATGTTTCCCACCGGCAGTGAAAATTTCATCTCCAACGCTCACCCGGCGGGATATCATGGTCACCAGATTGCCCTTTTCATCGTAAATTGTGGATGCTTTTCCTGCGCCCAGTTCGTCATCAACTGGATGGAAGTGTCGTTGTAGACCCTGAACAGGAAGAATTGCTTTATTTCCACCGGACAGGAAAATAAAGGCGGTAAAAATTATAACCGGGATCAGGATATATTTTCCGTATCTCTTCATTTTACCAACACCCCTTGGTTTAGAACCGTTTTTATTTTGCCCTGAAAAAGGGTAATTAAAAATGAAAGCGAATAAAACACGTGAATACCAGTAACAGGGAGTGAGTTGAAATGTATACAGATAAAGGAGATTGGGAAAAGTGCGTGGAGTTTCACGGGCACTCATGCCCCGGCCTGGCCGTGGGGTACCGGGCGGCGAAAATCGGCCTGCAAGAGCTGGCCGGGCACCGGGCGGAGGATGAAGAACTGGTGGCCATTGTGGAGAACGATGCCTGCGGTGTGGATGCAGTGATGGTACTTACCGGCTGCACCCTGGGTAAGGGCAATTTGCTGTACCGGGATCACGGCAAGCATGTGTTTACCTTTATCTGCCGGGAAAGCGGGAAGGCGGTACGCGTTTCAGTCAAGGGGGGCGCGTGGCGGCAAAACGAAGAGTTCCGGGCCTTAAGGGAAAAGGTATTTGCCGGCACCGCCGATGAGAGGGAACGGCAGCTCTTCCGGGAGTATCAAGAACAGCGCACCCGGTATATCCTCGAAGCTCCGCCGGAGGAGCTTTGTGCAGTGCAACATGTAAAGGTTGAACTGCCGCCGAAAGCGCGCATTTTTAATTCCGTAACCTGTGCCTTCTGCGGCGAACCGGTGTCCGAGGCCCGGGCCAGGGTGCGGGACGGAAAATTTGCCTGCATCCCCTGTGCCGGCGAATATACCAGGGGGTGGTAATATTATCACTCCCCTTAGTAAACGTCTAAAACTGCAATTAAAACGCATTCTCCGATCTTCTCAGGATGTTTGAACAGGCCAGTGGTGACGCCTTTACCTATGACCGGGCGCTTTTGAGCGGGAGCTGAAAATAAAAGACCAGCCCTGAAAACAGCAGGGCTGGCCGGGCTGCCCCGGATTTACTGTCGTTTCCGTCATTTCGCCGGTGAGCCGGGTGAACTGCTCCCTTATTGCGGATTTAGAGCCAGGTATCAAGCATCATCCCCAGGAAAAGAAGGAAAAGATAGGGGCTGGAAAACTTGAAAAGCAGCCAGGCATTTTGGCGGGCTGGGCGAAGATAAACATATGTGCTTAACCCGATGGCAGCCAGGCCGGTAATTATTGCCGTTGCCAGGTAAATGGTTCCCCACGAGCCCGCAAAGTAGATCAGGAGAGAGCAGGCGACCATCAGAATAACGGTGCTGATAAGACAATGCAGGGCTTTTCTGGCTTCACAGACCACAGGAAGCATGGGTACTTTTACCCTGGCGTAGTCCTCCTTGTAAAAGATGGCCAGGCTCCAGATATGGTTGGGAATCCACAAGACGACCAGGGCGGCTATGAGAAGAGGCAGCAAATCCACCTTCCCCGTTACCGCAGTCCAGCCAAATAGCGCCGGCAGGCCGCCGGAAAACCCGCCCAGGATGATGTTCCAGGAACTCCTGCGCTTCAACCAGAGACTGTAAATGCCGACGTATCCGATCATGCCTCCCCAGAGGCAGGCGAAAGCAACGGGATTTACCCTCCAGCCGAGGAAGAGGGAAGAAACAAAGAGCAAAAGTCCCCAGTACAGGGCCCTTACCGGCGGATTGATTCTGCCGTCAGGAATGGGGCGTTTCTGGGTCCGGGTCATGCTGGCATCGAGATCCCGGTCGATGTAACAGCTGACGGCATTGGCGCCGGCACAGGCCAGGGTTACTGCCGCCGTGGCCGTGATCAGCTGGGACAGGGCAACGGGTCCGTACATGGCGCTCGCTACCACCATGGTGGCCAGTGCCGTAAAGACCAGCAGAACTACGGAACGGGGCTTGGTTACTTCCAGGTAGGCCAGCACAACTGTCCGGAAATCCATCCTGGTTTTGTTGATACTGGTTTCTATGTTCATTAGAATGCCTCCAATCGAAATCAAAATTTAGAAAAAATATATAATCCCCGTTATTACAGATGCCAGTAACACTGCTTATTAAACATTCGTTATTCATGAAACAATTCCTGCTCTAAAAAATACCCTTTACAAAATTTAAGATAGAGTTAATTGCGGGGAGGGGTAGTAATGAAGGTGGTTTTTCACGAACGTTATAAAGAAGTTTACGCGGCCGACCCGGCCGCGGCAGCGGGGAGGCTGGACCTGATGGTGGAAGAACTGGCCGGAACCTATCCATTTATTGAACCGGCACCGGCTACGGATGATGATGTATTACTGGTACATAGCTCCGGGCACCTGGAAAGGGTTAAAAATCGGCCTCATACATATGAAGTTGCCCTCCTGGCAGCGGGTGGGGCCATTCTGGCCTCGGAGCTGGCCATGCAGGGTGAGATGGCTTTTGGTTTGATTCGGCCGCCCGGGCACCACGCCAGCCCTGATTCCAGCTGGGGTTTTTGCTGGTTTAATAATATCGCCATAGCTGTGGAAAGGTTGAGGCGCCGGGGGATAATCAGCAAGGCACTGATCATTGACATCGACCTGCATTATGGCGATGGTACGGCCAGTATTTTTGCCGGTGTACCCGGGGTAACCTACCATCATGTGGAAGGGATCAGCCGGGAAAGGTTTTTGCGCGATCTGGAACTCACCTGCCGGGGGGAATTTGATCTGGTGGCCATATCGGCCGGGTTTGACCGGCACGAAGCAGATTGGGGCCGTTTGTTAAAAACAGAAGATTATGCAGCCGCCGGGAAAATAATCGGTACTTTTGCCCGTCAAAAATGCCGGGGAAGGGTGTTTGCCGTTCTAGAAGGCGGTTATAACAGCGATGTGCTGGGTAAGAATGCCCGCGCCCTGCTGCGGGGACTGGAAGAGGAATAGGAGTGCCCCGGAAGAACTCCGGGGCTATTTAATCACTTCTCGTAATTATTTTGCTACTTCCGGGTTGGAACCGGGAAAGGAATTAATGGTTCAAACCGTTTTTTTTAATAAGGTTGGCCTCTTTCAAACGCTGGTAAATATACTGGCGGGCTTCATCACTATCCGGTTCATCCAGTGGCTTCAAGCGCATTAAGTCCGGTGCCAGGCGAGCCAGAAAGATACCCGGCGCATTTTTTTCCACCACCAGGTAAACATCGCGCTTTGGCTTTACCGGGACGGCATAATCACCCTTAATAGTGGTGAGCACAGGAATGAGGTCCCAGTTTTCTATAAAAAATTCTACAGCTTCTTCAATGGTTATATTCACATTTTAACCCTCCTGTTGTTCTTCAAGTGTACATTGAAGCAACTGGGCCGGGTCTGCTTTTTCATAAAAGTGGCGGGAAAACTCCTCAAAACTCAGCCCCAGGGCATTGGCCCATTTCTGGGCTACGCATAAGCGGGGGTATTGCTGTCCCCTTTCTATGGCCAGCAACTCCCGCACGGTAATTCCCACTCTGGTGGCCATGGCCGCAGCTGTGAAGCCCTGTTTCTTTCTAACCTCATCCAGGCTCATCAGTCATCACCATCTTTTAAAGGCAGTTTGAAGCAGGCACCGGCGGGTGCAAAATGGAAGACAGGACCAAAAATGGCGGCGAGATGGGCTGCTACAGGCAGGCCGGTGCAGTGATTGGCAGCGAGGAACTTCAGGTTAAGGCCCTGCAGGTAGGTAATGGTGGCTTCCTGCTGTTCCCTGGATGCAGGACCCAGATGGGTTCCGCCAATTATGCCGTAGATACGGTCCACTCCGGTTACCTGGCGGGCATGTTCCACAATATTGACGACCCCTGCGTGGGCACACCCCAGGATGATCACCAGTCCTTCATCGGTGACACAGTAAAGGCTCATATCATCCCGGAGGGGATCGGGTATTTTTTGACCATTTTCCACGGTGACCAGGCGGCTGTCTCCTTTTTCAAAGGCAGTCTGGCGTGGGACTTCGCCGCTGATCCACAGGCCGGGGGCTATTTGCCGGGGATTTCGTTCCCAGACGAACCTGGCGCCCAGGCTCTCCAGTTCCTCCCGGCAGTAAGGTACTCCGATGTACTGTTCCCGGGGTCGGGCCGAATAATGCGGGCTGAAAAAGTCGGGGTGAACATAAACGGGCACTTCCCCGCGCAGGCGCAGGAAGTCTCGCATTCCCCCGCTGTGGTCGTAGTGACCGTGGCTCATGACCAGCGCGTCCACCTCCCGCAGGTTTACCTGCAGGGCGGCGGCATTGGCCAGGATATTTCCCCGCTCGCCCGTATCCAGGAGAATTTTTGCTCCGGCAGTTTCTACCAGCAGGGCCAGGCCCCATTCTCCCGTTAAGCCGCTGGGTATCCCCACGGTATTTTCGCTCAGCACGGTTATTTTAACCATCTCAGTATCCACCTCACCAGTGTCCCGCAAATTCTTCAAGCTAACTGTATCATTCTTTGCCTCTGCAGTCAACTGCTGGGAGAAGCCGGTGGTCATACCGGGAGGCTTGATTTACCAGCCACAAAAGTGAATATTGGCTATATCCTGTTTTTCTTTTCAGAAATATTTCTCACCCTTTAAATTTGGTCATAAAATCACAATATTGTTCGTAAAAGGAAGGTAATGGCCGTAAATAACGTTTGCCCATAAGTACAGGCCTTTGATAATTTTATATTAATAACCATTAGATTTTGCGGGGGGAGGAAGCCGCGTGGAAACAATTGCGGCCAGTAAACTGGACCCAACGTTCATGAGCGAAGTTGTCTCCAAGTTCACGACGGACAAGAATCCGGCCGATTTATACAACTGCCTGACCTGTGGCATGTGCAGTGCCGGGTGCCCTTATAACGGGGTGCATGATCATGCCGACCCGCGCAAGTTCATCCGCCAGGTAGTTCTGGGCATGCGGGAGGAGGTTTTATCTTCAACTTTTATCTGGGCCTGTACCATGTGCGGGCGCTGTACCCTCCATTGCCCGATGAATGTAGATATTGCCGGGCTGGTAAGAACCATCCGCAGTCCCAAAAACTTTGGCCTCAAGGCACCGGGATTTTTGCAGGATGTGGTGGATGCGCAAATCCGTACCGGTAACCAGATGGAGGTAACCACGGAAGAGTACCTGGAGACCCTGGAATGGATGGAGGAGGAGTTGCAGCAGGAAGTTGGAGATCCCAACGCCAGAATCCCCGTGGACCAGGAAGGGGCAGAGTTCCTTTTCATGTGGGACCCCCGGGAAATAAAATATTATCCCCAGGATATCCAGAGCATTGCCAAGATTATGTGGGCTGCGGGGGCCAGCTGGACTGTCAGCAGCCGCTGGTGGGACGCCACTCACTACGCTTTATTCAACGGTGATGATGAGGATTCAACCACCATGGTACGACGTACCATGGAGGAATTTGAGCGCTTGAAAGTAAAGGAAGTAATCATTACCGAATGTGGACATGCCTTCCGGGCCCAGCGCTGGGGCAGGATTGTATGGCTTAATGGTGCGACCTATCCCGTACGCAGCTTTGTGCAGTTGCAGGCGGAATGGATTAAAGAAGGGCGCATAAAGGTTGACCGTACCCGGAACACCGAGCGGGTTACCTTCCACGATCCCTGCAACCTGGTACGTAAAGAGGGAGTGGTGGAGGAACCACGCTACTGCCTGCAGCAGGTATGTATGGACTTTGTGGAGATGTGGCCCAACCGCCAGTACAACTACTGCTGCGGTGGGGGCGGCGGGCTGCTGGCCATGGGGAAGGACATTTACCCCTACCGGATGGCCAAAGGGAAACTGAAGGCTGAACAAATTAAGGCTACAGGCGCCAAGATAGTGGTTACACCCTGCCATAACTGTTACGACCAGCTGACCGACATCATCAAGTATTATAAGCTGGACTGCAAGGTCAGGCATATCCATCATCTGGTAAGCAATGCTCTTATCTTACCCAGTAAAGCGGAAAGGGAACAATTAAAGTAAAGGTTACTTTAATATAACAAAAGGGAAAGGTGGGTGAGAGGAGCAGGGAAAATTTTCTCCGAAGACTCCGGCAGGAATAGCCAGCTATCATCCTGCTGGAATCTTCCCTCCAGGGCATTTTACCATCCCACTGAGGTTGAGTTTTGTCCCGGCAGTAGGTGCCGGGTTTTTTGTTTTATGGTCAGGTTGCGGAGGGGAAAGATTTTCTTCCAGCCCGGGCCGTTGCTTCCGTCCTTAAAAAGTGATATTATGGACATACGTAAAATATTGTTGAGGGCTGGGACGTATATGAAGGTAGCAGCTGAACACGGCATCACCCGGGTTATTTTGGATAGCATTAGTGACGGTGTTTTTACGGTCGACACCGGCTGGCGCATTACTTATTTCAACCGGGCTGCGGAAAAAATTACCGGAGTGTCCCGGGAGGAAGCAGTGGGACGTTTTTGTTGGGAAGTTTTCCGGGCCAGCATTTGCGAGAGAGAATGTGCACTGAAGCAAACCCTGGAAACCGGCTGTCCGGTGATGAATAAAGCCGTTTATATTGTCAATGCCTGCGGTAAAAAAGTTCCCATCAGCATAAGCACAGGTATTTTAAGGGATGAGCACCAGCAGGTGATTGGCGGGGTGGAAACCTTCCGGGACCTTTCCCTGGTTGAAGAATTGCGCAGGGAGTTGCGGGGGCGTCATACTTTCGCCGATATCATCAGCAGGAATCACCGGATGCAACAGATTTTTTCCCTTTTGCCGGATATAGCGGAAAGCGATAGCACGGTGTTAATAGAAGGGCCGACCGGTTCCGGGAAGGAACTTCTGGCGCGGGCCATACACAATTTAAGCCCCCGGCGGGATAAACCCCTGGTGGCCGTTAATTGTGCCGCCCTTCCTGACACCCTGCTGGAATCGGAACTTTTCGGGTATGAGGCCGGCGCTTTTACAGATGCCAGAAAGAGCAAACCCGGTCGTTTCGCCCTCGCCCAGGGGGGTACACTTTTCCTTGATGAGATAGGCGATATTTCCCCGGCCCTGCAGGTTAAATTGCTGCGGGTTCTGCAGGAAAAAGAATTTGAACCCCTGGGTGCGGTGCGCCCGGTAAAGGCCGATGTGCGGATACTGGCGGCTACCAATAAAGATCTGGCCGAGCTGGTGGAAAAGGGGTTATTTCGCCGTGATTTATACTACCGGATTAACGTAATTAAAGTTACCTTACCCCCCTTATCTGAACGTAAGGAAGATATTCCCCTGCTGGTAGAACATTTTATCGACAGGTTAAACATCCTGCGGGGCAAAGCCATCGATGGGATTTCCGAGGAAGCCCTGGCTCTGTTATGGCAGCACGATTTTCCAGGTAATATCAGGGAGCTGGAAAATATTATCGAACATGCTTTCATCCTCTGCAAGGGCGGGCTCATCAAGCCGGAGCACCTGCCTGCTTACCTGAAGCCCGCTGAAAGTTCTTCCGGGCATGGTATCAAGACCCTGGCCGAAATGGAAGCCCGGATGATTTATGAAGCCCTGGTTCGCAACCGCGGGAAACGCAGCCTGGCCGCAAAAGAACTGGGTATCGATAAAACCACCCTCTGGCGGAAAATTAAAAAATATGGCCTGAAAGTTCCGGGTAGTTAATGGCATTGCATCTTGCAATATTCCCTTTGAAAAGGTGGTGCAATTTGCACCTTTTTGTTTTAAGGGAAAATCCGGCTAAGCAAGGGAAGCGTTGAACATCGGGTTCTGGAGGGCTGGCATGGGTATTGCTTACTTAATGTTGCAGCCGGTGCAGGTAGCCCTGCCGGAACATTTAAGCGGGCTGTAATCTTGCGGGGTGTGGGGATCGATGATAATTGCTCTCACCAGATGGGGTAATCGCATATCCCCCCTCTTTGACGTGGCTCAGGAAGCGCTGGTGGTGGAAATAGGCCGGGGACGGCCTGTTACCTGGAGACGGGTAAAACTTGATTCAGCCTGGCCTTCCCGGCTGGAACAGCTGGTTCGACAGGGTGTGGAGGTGCTTATTTGCGGCGGCATAAGCAACTTCCTTTATTACCAGCTGGTTTCCCGGGGAATACGGGTCATCCCCTGGGTGACGGGCGAGGTGGAGGAAGTTTTATGGGCCTTTCTTCAAGGCCGGCTGGATCAAGAAAATTACTCCATGCCCGGTTGCCACAGGTGGCGGCACCGTCATCGCGGCCGGTGGTAAAGGAGGTGAACATAGTGCCCGGTTTTGACGGCAGTGGCCCCCGGGGAGCCGGTCCCATGACCGGCCGGGGCCGGGGATATTGTATTGTTCCTTTAACGAGCGAGATGTCTGGAGTTTCTACCTGGAAACCTTTTTCCTTCAGGGTTATCCGGGGCAGGAGGAAATATTTTTCCAAACCCTGTACCTGGCGAAAAAAAACTTATTGAATTAAAAAACGGAGGAGGTCGGTTGGAGATGCCGCGTGGTGACAGAACTGGTCCCTGGGGTGCAGGTCCAATGACCGGAAGAGGTATGGGATTTTGTGCCGGATACAACCAGCCGGGTTTTGCCAGTGCTCCCGGATGGTGGTGCCGTCCCCGCCGGGGTGCCGGCTGGGGTGCCGGGCGCCGTGGCCGTTTCTGGTGGGGTGGCATCCCCCCGGCTGCAGGTTTCTGGTGGGGTGGCCTGCCCCCGGCTGCAGGCGATGAGGCAGGCTGGTTAAAAGCCCGGATTTCCCATTTCGAGAACGTACTCCAGGGGCTCAAAAAACGTCTCGAACAAATTCAGAGTGATGAAGAAAAAGAAGATAAATAATCCTGTAACTTTTGGCCGGTATCCCTGTGTACCGGCTTTTTCTTATTCTTGCCTGGTAAAAGGAACTGAACGTAGAGAACAGCATTTTCCGGCAACCTGTATTTATTATTTGGCTCTTGCTCCCTATACCGCCGCAGGGGACGGCAATCCTCAGCAGGTTGTCCTGACAAAATATTAAGATACTTTTGTGATTTAAACATAAATTCATTATTTGCTCCAAAGTGGAAGAATACGGCCATAATTAACATTTGTCCAATAATCTATTCTTTGATAAGGTATAACTAATAATTTCTGGTACTTTGCTGTGCTTAAATTTTTCAAAGAGGGGGGAACCAATGCGAACAGCCCCGGGGAAAGGAGTTAAAGGGTGGAGAGAGATTAGGTGTATTTTAGCCCGGTCATTTTTAACTAAGGAGGTCAGATAAATGCCAAGGTTTAGGGATCCCCAGCTTACCAGCCGGCCCTCGGATAAAACTCCCAGGGTCATTGATCCCAAAAATGTCAGGCGTTCTGTCGACCCGGCAGTCCTGGAAATGATTGATGTAGCCCGGGAGCAGGGTGTGGTTACCGCCTTTGACCGGGTGGTGGCCCAGCAACCCCAGTGCCAGTTTGGCTATAAGGGGATCTGCTGTCGTTTTTGTATGATGGGCCCGTGCCGGATTAAAGCAGAGGAAGGCCCGGCCAGCAGGGGTATATGCGGGGCCAATTCGTGGACCATTGTGGCCCGCAGCGTAGGGTTGATGATCCTTACCGGTTGTGCCTCCCATGCCCAGCATGGAAATCATATCGCCCATGTCCTGGAAATGGTTGCGGAAGGGAAGGCTCCCGATTATTCCGTTAAAGATCCCGAGAAGCTGGTGCGTATCTGCAAGAAGGTGGGCATTGAAACCGAAGGTAAAGATACTATGGCCCTGGCAAAGGAACTGGCGGAAACGGCACTGGAAGATTTCCGGCGTCTGAAAGGTGAAGGGGAAACCACGTGGGTGGTCAAGCAGCAAATTCCCGCCCGTGTAGAAAGGTACAGGAGCCATATGGTCATGCCCCACGGGATTCATGCCACCATTTCCGACCTGGTTACCCAGGCCCACGTGGGTATGGATAACGACCCGGTAAACCTGGTTTTCAGCGCCGTACGGGTAGGCCTGGCCGACCTGGCCGGCAAGTGGATTGCTACCGATTTGTCCGATATTATTTTCGGTACGCCCAGGCCTATTGTCAGTGAAGCCAACATGGGGGTTCTGGATCCCCGGAAAGTCAATATTATTGTGCACGGCCACAATCCCCTCTTGAGCGAAATGATTGTGGCGGCGGCCCGGGAGCTGGAAGACGAAGCCAGGGCTGCCGGTGCGGCCGGAATCAACCTGGCCGGCATCTGCTGTACGGGTAACGAGGTGCTCATGCGTCAGGGTATTCCCGTTGTCACCTCCTTCTCCTCCCAGGAACTGGCCATCTGTACCGGTGCTGTCGATGCCATGGTGGTGGATGTGCAGTGCATCATGCCCGGTTTAAACACGGTGGCCCAGTGTTTTGGAACCAGGTTGATTACCACTTCGGATATTGTGAAGAACCCCGGCACCATGCACATTGACTATCAGGAAACATCGGCTATGGCCTGTGCTAAAGAAGTTATCCGTCAGGCCATCGAAGCATACAAAGAACGGGGTACGCGGCCGGTGCATATTCCCAAGGTGAAGAACAAGGTGGTAGCAGGCTGGAGCCTGGAAGCCATCTTTGAACTCTTCAAGACAGTTAACCCCACCAATCCTGTGCGGGTGCTTAATGAAGCCATTCTTTCCGGAGAATTGAAAGGCGTTATCCTCATGGCCGGGTGCAACAACCTGAAGACCTTCCAGGACCAGGCCCATATTGAAATTGCCAAGGCCATGTTGAAGAACGATGTATTTGTTATATCCACCGGTTGCCATGCCCAGGCCTGTGCCAAGGCTGGATTGATGGATCCGGATAAGGTGGATGAATATTGCGGTCCGGGATTGAAGAAATTCTTCCAGCGGATCAGTGAAAAGGCTGATCTCAAATATGGTCTGCCGCCGGTATTCCACATCGGTTCCTGTGTTGACAACTCCCGGGCGGCTGAACTCCTGATGCTAATGGCTGAAGATCTGGGCGTGGACACGCCGAAAGTACCTTTTGTCGCCTCGGCTCCGGAGGCCATGAGCGGTAAGGCCACCAGCATTGGTACATGGTGTGTAACTATTGGCCTGCCCACCCATGTGGGAACCATGCCCCCGGTGGAGGGTTCCGACCTGATCTACAGCATTTTGACGCAGATTGCCAGCGATGTGTTTGGCGGTTATTTCATCCTGGAACCTGATATCGAAGTGGCCATCCAGAAACTGCTCAATGCGCTGGAATACCGCACCTGGAAGCTGGGCGTGCACCGCAAGGTGGCCGAAGATCTGGAAACCGCTCTCTGTCAAAACTGGTAAACTGGGGCGGAGGAGGGAAAATAATGGCCGAAGCCATTAATTTTGACCAGATTTTTGAAGGAGCGATCGAGCCGGGGAAAGAACCCAAGCGGCTTTTTAAAGAAGCCTATGAAGGGGCCATTACTGCTCTGAGCTATGCCGAGATCCTGCTCAACCAGGCCATTCGCACCTACGGGGCGGACCATCCCGTTGGTTATCCGGATACCGCCTACTACCTGCCGGTGATCCGCTGTTTGAGCGGGGAAGAGATCAAGACCCTGGGCGACTGCGTGCCGGTATTGAACCGTGCCCGGGCACAGGTTAAGGAAAACTTCCGCGACTTCACCAATGCCCGCCTGGCCGGTGAAGCCACCTGGTACGCGGCGGACATCATTGAAGCCATACGCTATATCAAGTACAGCCCGGACAACCCCCTGCACGTTCCGCCCTGGACCGGTTTTATCGGCGACCCGGTGGTGCGCCAGTACGGCACCAAGATGGTGGACTGGACCATACCCGGCGAAGTGATAATTCTGGGGCGGGCCAGGGACTCCAAAGAACTGGCCCGGGTGGTCAACAAGTTGATGGGCATGGGCTTCATGATCTTCCTCTGTGACGAAGTTATCGAACAGCTGCTGGAGGAAGGGGTAAAGCTGGGGGTAGACCTGATTGCCTATCCTCTGGGCAACTTCACCCAGGTGGTCCACTGTGCCAACTACGCCCTGCGGGCCGGCATGATGTTTGGGGGCATCAAGCCGGGGTTGAGGGATGCCCAGCGCGACTACCAGCGCCGGCGGATCCGTGCTTTTTTGCTCTACCTGGGCGAGCACGACATGGTCAAGACGGCCGCCTGCATGGGCGCAATCAACATCGGCATTCCCATCATCACCGACCAGCCCCTGCCTGAAGACAAGCAAATAAAAGACTGGTTCATTTACGAGCCGGATCTGGAAAAAGCCATTCAGCTGGGGATGGAACTGCGCGAAATCAAGATTACCAGCATAGATATTGATGCCCCCATCACCGTGGGTCCGGCCTTTGAAGGTGAATCCATCCGCAAGAAAGACATGTACGTGGAATTTGGCGGCACCCGGACGCCCAGTTTCGAACTGGTGCGCATGGTTGGCCCGGATGACGTGGAAGACGGGAAGGTGGAAGTCATCGGACCCGACATTGA
>NZ_JMLG01000021.1:0-39050 GCF_000686645.1 Desulfofundulus thermocisternus DSM 10259 | reverse complement strand
TTGCCGGGAAAAAGTGACCAGAGAACTAAAGCAGCTTTTCGAGCGAATCAAGCAGAACCTGGCTCAAAAGGCCACTCCCGATAAACCGAGGGAAGGAAGAGGGATGACCCGTTGGGTCCGGGCCTGCTTGAAGCGGCTGGAGAAGAAAATGCAGGTTCACAACGCACTCCCTTTATGGGAACAGATTAAGTTTTACTCTCTCTGGCACGACTTCAAGCTTCTTGCCCGTGTCCCTGCGGTGACCCCGTTTAGCCGGTGTCGGACAAACCGGTAGGCGTCCTAACAGGACGTGGGAGGCGGGGTTAACCCTCCGCCGGGGGAAACCCTTCCGGCGCAGGATTTATGCCACTCCCATCCGGGTGGGACTCCCGGGCCGAGGTCCCCTGTCGCCCTGCTCCCCCGGGGGCAAATCAAATTTCTGGAAGGAGGCGAAATCCTGGTCGGGGGCCGGCTTGCAAAACTTATATTTTGTTAAGTATTGTAAGCTTTTTAAAACCAGGTGTGCGGTGGAAGGGCTTTTTTCACGCACGGAGTTACTGATTGGAGAAGAAGGTCTTGCCATACTGGCCGGGAGCCGGGTAGTCGTTTTCGGGCTGGGCGGCGTGGGGTCATATGCTGCCGAGGCCCTGGCCCGGGCGGGATTGGGTAATCTGGTGCTGGTGGATTTTGACCGGGTTTGCCCCAGCAATATAAACCGCCAGCTTCATGCCCTGACCTCCACTGTGGGACAGTACAAGGCTTTGTTGATGGCGGAACGGGTTAAACTTATCAACCCGGATATCCGGGTTGAGGCGAGGGTGGAGCGTTATTTGCCCGGGGTGGCGGAATCTTTTTTTCATCCGGTTCCCGATTATGTAATTGATGCCATTGATGATGTTCCGGCCAAGGTTGATCTCATTGCCAGCTGCGTCCGCCGGAACATTCCCGTCGTATCCAGCATGGGAGCGGGCAACAAGCTTGATCCCGCCGCCTTTAAAGTAGCGGATATTTCCCAAACCGCCGTTTGTCCCCTGGCCCGCACTGTCCGTCGCCGCCTTCGCCAGCTGGGCATTACCACCGGGGTAACCGTGGTTTTTTCCACCGAGCCCCCCAGGCGGTGCGCGCCCTCCGTTAAGAGCCCCGAGGTACCGGGGAGCATCTCCTTTGTACCGCCGGTGGCCGGCTTTATCCTGGCCGGAGTGGTGGTGCGCAGCCTTACCGGGCTGTAAACGGGTATACAGGTTAATGAATTGACAGGTGCTTTTGACGGGTATTATAATTTAGAAGGTAGTTAATTAACCCTGAGGGAGAGTGAGGGGGATTACAGTTTATTGGGAAAGGGGAGAAAGGTGTGGTCGGCGAAAATATCCAGACGTTAACAGATGCTAATTTCAAGGAGTTCGTCACTACTGCCCAGGTTCCGGTGCTGGTGGATTTCTGGGCTGAATGGTGCGGTCCTTGTAAGATGATTGCCCCGGTGGTGGAAGAAATAGCTGCGGAATTTGCGGGCAAGGTGCAGGTGGCCAAGCTGAACGTTGATGAAAACCAGAAAACGCCGGCAGATTATAAGGTTATCAGTATCCCCACGCTGATCATCTTTAAGAATGGCCAGGAAATAGAGCGTTCTATTGGTTTCAAAACCAAGAGGGAAATAAAAGCTATTCTGGAAAAGCACTTATAAAGTAATTGTACAGTGAAAATGAGGGCACGTTCGATAACGAACGTGCCTTACTGTTTTCTGAAAAACCCTGGTAGAAAAGTTTAATTTTCTTTAAGAAATTTTTTAATTAAATTGTATTATCTCGTTAGAGAAATGACCATACTATTAGCAAGGTCGGGGAATTTCAAAGGGAGGTGAAAGTTGTGACGGGAATCAGCCTGGTGGAGTATTTCCAGAAAGTTAGTGAGCGTCTGCCCGGTGAAGCGGAAAGGGTCCTCATTGCCCTGATGGAGCAGGGCAGCATGAATAAGGAGGAACTTTCCCTTACGGCAAAGGTAAAAAGGGCCGTTCTGGACCACGTGGTCATGCAGCTCTACGCCCTGGGCCTGGTTGACGTCTCCACCGAAGGGAAGAGCAAGATCTGCAGTGTGACCAAACTGGGCGGGGACTTTTTAACCCTGATCAAGAAGGCCAGCTAAACACGGCCGTTCAACTGACTGGTTGGCGCCGGCCTGGAAGCCGGCGCCTCAGGCTGTTTACAAACTTCTTACGTGCCCTGGTTTTATGAGGGGGAGCGACCTGGAGTGAGCGCTGCCGGGTCAGGCCCGGGCGACGGGATGAGGCGGGGCCGCGGACAGGATGTCCGCGGAGGTGTGAATGTGGCCGGTACCCGCCGAAGACCGGAGCCGGGGCGGGGCCCTTTGGCCCGGCCAGCGATACGACCGGGAGCGACGACTAAAACCAGGGCACATCTTGTCTGGTTCAGTGAATTATTGCTGTTTCTATAGCCACTGATTAAAATGAAAATTGCTATAATGGGGAGTATAAATAAATTTTTACGCCAAATCCCGCTTGAGGTTTTTTTCAGTATATCAAGGTCAGAGGTGAGTTTTCGATGGACAACCTCTTCACCCGGTCCCTGGAGCACACGCTGGAGCGGGAGGCACCCCTGGCCGAGCGGATGCGTCCCACCACCCTGGATGAATTTGAAGAGCAGGCTGCCGTGGTGGGCAGGGGCACGCCTCTGCGCCGGGCCATTGAAGCCGATCAGTTGCGTTCCATCATCCTCTGGGGTCCGCCGGGGACGGGCAAAACCACCCTGGCCCGGATCATCGCCCGCATGACCAGGGCGCATTTTGCCAGTCTCAACGCGGTCATGGCCGGGGTAAACGATATCCGCCGGGTGGTCCAGGAGGCAAGGGACCGGCGGGCTTATTACGGTCAAAAGACAATTCTCTTCATAGATGAAATTCACCGCTTCAACAAGGCCCAGCAGGACGCCCTCCTCCCCTCGGTGGAAAACGGCCTGATTACCCTGATCGGGTCCACCACGGAAAACCCCATGTTTACCGTCAACCGCCCCCTGTTAAGCCGCTCACAGCTCTACCGCCTGGAGCCCCTTTCCGATGAAGCTATTTACCGTATATTGCGGCGTGCGCTGGCCGATAAGGAAAGAGGTCTGGGGGAGTACCGGGTGGAAATTGAGCCGGAGGCCATGCGCCATTTCGTCCGGGCGGCTGGCGGCGATGCCCGGGCGGCCCTGAACTTTTTGGAAATGGCGGTGCTGACCACTCCCCCCGGTGAAGAAGGGGTGCGGCGCATTGACCTGGCGGTGGCCGAACAGGCTTCGGGGCGCCAGGTGCTCAAATACGACCGGGAAGATGAGCATTACGATGTGGTTTCCGCCTTCATCAAGAGCATGCGGGGTTCCGATCCCCAGGCCACCGTCTACTGGCTGGCCCGCCTTATTTATGCCGGGGAGGATCCCGCCTTTATCTGCCGGCGGATGATGATCCATGCCGCCGAGGATGTGGGTCTGGCCGATCCCCGGGCCCTCCTGGTGGCCACCGCCGCGGCCCAGGCCGTGGAACGGGTGGGACTGCCGGAGGCCCGCATTATTATGGCCGAGGCCGCCCTGTATATCGCCAGGGCGCCCAAGAGCAATTCGGTGATCCGGGCCATTGACCGGGCCATGGCCGTGGTGGAAAGGGAGAGATCCCACCCGGTGCCCGTTCACCTGCGGGATGCCAGTTATCCCGGCGCTGCTGCCCTGGGCCACGGGAAGGGCTACAAGTACCCCCATGATTATCCCGGTCACTACGTGCCCCAGCAATACCTTCCCCCGGAACTGGCAGGCAGGGTATTTTACGAGCCTTCCGGGGAAGGGGAGGAAAAGGAATAATTCATAGTGAGCTGCTCGGTTTTTGTTGACACTACCCGATGGAGTGTGCTACAATCATCCCAGGAAATCCGAGTATTTTAGTATGAATTGAACATGGATTCATAACCCGGGGGAGGTGAGGGCTTGCGCCTGTCCACCAGGGGCCATTACGGTCTCAAAGCCATGTTCGACCTGGCTCAACATTATGGTACAGAGCCCATCCCTTTAAAAAGTGTGGCCGTAAGGCAGAACCTTTCCGAGCATTATCTGGAACAGCTGATCGCCAGGCTGCGCAAGGCCGGTCTGGTCAAAAGCGTCAGGGGGGCTCAGGGGGGGTATATCCTGGCCAGGGAGCCGGGGAAGATTACTGTGGGGGAGATAATCCGGGCCCTGGAGGGACCAATTGCGCCCGTGGATTGTGTTAAAGAAGTGGAACCGAAGGAGTGCAACCAGGCTGACTACTGCATCAGCCGTATTGTCTGGACCCGGGTGCGGGACAGTATTGCCGAAGTCCTGGATTCCATAAGCCTGGCCGATATGTGCCGTGACGCCGAGAAAATCCACCACCAGAACAGGGACTTTGACCAGAAAAGAGGAGGCTAACAGTTGTATGACCCGCAGAGTTTATTTCGATCACAGTGCTACCACTCCCGTACACCCGGAAGTGGTGGAAGAGATGTACCGCTTTTTAAAAGATAATTTCGGGAACCCCACCAGCCTGCATTACTTCGGCCAGAAGGCCAGGAAGGCGGTGGAGGAGGCCAGGGAAAAGGTGGCCGCGGCTATTGGTGCCAGTCCCGCGGAAATTGTTTTTACCAGCGGCGGTACGGAAGCGGATAACATGGCCATTCACGGGGTGGCCTATACCAACCGCAACCGCGGCAACCACATTATTACCTCCGCCGTGGAACACCATGCCGTGCTCAACACCGTTAAGGCCCTGGGTAAACAAGGGTTTACCGTTACCATCTTGCCGGTGGACCAGTACGGTATGGTCAGTGTGGAAGACGTGGCTGCTGCCATTACCGATAAAACCATCTTGATTACCATCATGCATGCCAATAACGAAGTGGGTACCATCATGCCCATTGCTGAAATCGGGCGCCTGGCCAGAGAAAAAGGCATTTTGTTCCATACCGATGCGGTGCAGAGTTTTGGTAAAATTCCCGTCAATGTTGATGAACTGAACGTGGACCTGCTGAGCATTTCCGGCCATAAAATTTATGGCCCTAAAGGAATTGGCGCCCTCTACATTCGCAAGGGTACCCGGTGGAGACAGACCCTCTTCCATGGCGGTGCCCAGGAACGGTTACGCCGGGCAGGGACGGAAAACACTCCCGGAATTATCGGGCTGGGCAAGGCGGCGGAGCTGGCCATGGCCAACATGGAACAGGAAGCAGCTTATCTCACCAGGTTGCGGGACAAGCTCATTGATGGGGTGATGAAGAAAATAAGTCACGTTCGCCTTACCGGGCATCCCACCAAACGCCTGCCCAACCATGCCAGTTTCTGCTTTGAATTTATCGAAGGTGAATCCATGCTTTTGAGCCTTGACCTGCAGGGCATAGCCGCTTCCAGCGGTTCGGCCTGTACTTCCGGTTCCCTCGAGCCGTCCCACGTTTTGCTGGCCATGGGTATTCCCCATGAAGTGGCCCACGGTTCTATCCGGATAACCCTGGGCAGGGACAATACGGAAGAAGATATAGATTACTTCCTGGAAGTAATGCCGCCGATAGTGGAAAGGCTCAGGGCCATGTCTCCTCTGGATCAGGAGACGGAATTTGCCCTTTCTGACCGGTGCAATGGTTGCCGGGCCAGTCATTCATGTCATGTTTAAGGGGGGGCACCAGAGCGATGTATTCAGAAAAGGTGATGGATCATTTCACCAATCCCCGCAATGTGGGGGAAATTCCCGATGCCGATGGTGTGGGTCAGGTGGGCAACCCGGTATGCGGGGATATTATGAAAATCTATATTAAAGTAAAAGATAATGTTATCGAGGATATTAAATTTAAAACCTTTGGTTGCGGGGCGGCCATTGCCACCAGCAGCATGGTAACCGAAATGGTAAAGGGAAAGACTATAGAAGAGGCCATGCAGGTGAGCAACAAGCAGGTGGCCGAGGCCCTGGACGGGCTGCCTCCCCAGAAGATGCATTGTTCCAACCTGGCTGCCGATGCTCTGCATGCGGCCATCCAGGATTACCTCAGTAAAAAGAAAAAAGAAGCATAAACAGGTGGATTGGATGAAGCCAAGGGTTGTTGTGGCCATGAGCGGCGGGGTGGACAGTTCGGTCACCGCCGCCCTTTTGGTTGAAAGAGGCTACGAAGTAATTGGTGTGACCATGCAAATCTGGGATCCCGGTGTTACGGAAGTGGCCGGCGAACACGTGGGCTGTTGTTCCCTGGCTGCTGTTGAGGATGCCCGTCGGGTGGCTCACCGGCTGGGTATCCCATATTATGTGCTTAATTTCCGCGAAATTTTTGAGGATAAAGTAGTAAACTATTTTTGTGCTGAATATCTACGGGGGCGAACACCCAACCCCTGCATCGCCTGTAACCGTTACATTAAATTCGAGAGCTTGCTAAACAAGGCCCGGGCCCTGGGAGCGAGTTATATAGCCACAGGACACTATGCCCGTATAATTTATGACGACGAGCGGGGCCGCTATTTATTGAAACGGGCGGCCGATACCCGCAAGGACCAGACCTACGTGCTGTATAATATGACCCAGGAGCAGCTGGCGCACACGCTGATGCCCCTGGGGGATTACACCAAGGAACAGGTGCGTCAGATGGCGGCAGAGAGAGGGCTGCCGGTGGCGGAAAAGGCCGAAAGCCAGGAAATATGTTTTATCCCGGATAATGACTACCATAACTTTTTAAAGGAGCGGGCGGAAACACAGATTAAGCCGGGGCCATTCCTGGATCTCCAGGGCAATGTTATCGGCCAGCACCGCGGCATTCCTTTTTATACCATCGGCCAGCGACGGGGGCTGGGGATTGCTGCCGGCCAGAGGCTTTACGTGGTGGATATCGATCCCGAGCGTAACGCTGTCATTCTGGGCCCTGAAGAAGCCATTCTGGGAGATGAACTGGTGGCGGAAGATAATAATTTTATTTTGATAGAAAAACTTACCGCGCCAATGGAAGTTTCCGCCCAGATCCGTTACAATTCCCGCCCGGCGCCGGCGGTTATCATTCCCCGGGATGATGGCCGGGTGCTGGTTCGTTTTACAAATCCCCAGCGAGCCATTACCCCCGGCCAATCGGTGGTATATTACCAGAACGATTATGTGGTCGGTGGAGGCGTTATAACCACAAAAGGTAAAAAGAATTAAACTTTCCCTGCACTGCCATTCCAGCTTCTAGGATTTATTGTGACAAATGGCGGTTGAGGTGGAGTATTTTTTTGGCCCCGGCCGGGCATAATGCAAGTGTAAAGTGATAATACAGGAGGCGAAGCTATTTGAATTGCCCGGTTTGTGGTGGCAAAGCTACCGGGAAAGTGGGCCAGGACCAGTATTACTGCTGGGATTGCTGCGTGGAGTATCGCATTAATAAGGAAGGCGTGCAGATTTACGAACTGGCTGAGGATGGTAGTCTGGTAGCCTTCGACCCGCATAACGAATTCCTGCTTTAATCTTTTACCAGGGGGGTGAAGCTGGTGCGTATGAGCTTCTGGCGCGGTATTATTGCCGGCAGTGTACTGGGAGCAGTAATTGGTATTCTTATGGCCCCCCCACAGAGAAAACCGGAGCAAAGGAACATTTTTCGCATAGCGCGAAGCGTCCGTCGCGGGTCCAGAACCCAGAGGATACTCCGGGGAGTTACCAGCAGGGTTACCGATATGATCCGTTAAATTGCTGTAGAAGGACGATTGCTGCCCGGCCGGTTTTGCTTCCGGGCAGCTGCCAGGTGAGGTAATACCTCACTTTTTCTTTTTTAGCTCTATATCTTCCATTCAAAGCCTCTCCCTTGACACTATCCAGGCACTTTTTGTATAATTACTCCGAAATATGATGGGCTTTCTTGTACCGGCGAAGAGCGGTTTTTCTTTTTAAACGGGAGGTAAAGGATAGTGACCGGGAAGGAGATCAGGGAAAAATTTCTCAAATTTTTTGAAGCCAGGGGGCACCGCATACTGCCCAGTGCTTCTTTAATTCCGGCCAACGATCCCAGCCTGTTGTGGACGGCTGCAGGGATGGTTCCCTTTAAGCCATATTTTACAGGTGCGGCAAAGCCGGAGGTACGCAGGGTGACCACCTGCCAGAAGTGCCTGCGCACACCGGATATTGAGTCGGTTGGCCGTACAGCCAGGCATCATACTTTTTTTGAGATGCTGGGCAACTTCTCTTTTGGGGATTATTTTAAAGAAAAGGCCATCCCCTGGGCCTGGGAGTTCACCACCCGGGTTCTGGGCCTGCCGGAAGAAAAATTGTGGATTTCCATTTATCTTGATGATGATGAGGCCTTTGATATCTGGCACCGGGAAGTAGGTGTTCCTGCTGAACGGATAGTGCGCATGGGCAAGGATACCAACTTCTGGGAAATCGGGGTTGGCCCCTGCGGTCCCTGTTCGGAGATATACGTTGACCTGGGAGAAGAGCGGGGCTGTGGTTCCGCCACCTGCGGCGTAGGTTGCGATTGTGATCGCTTTTTGGAAATCTGGAATCTGGTCTTTATCCAGTTTTTCCGGGATGAAGCCGGGAATTACACGCCGCTGGCCAGCAAGGGTATTGATACCGGGATGGGCCTGGAGCGGGTGGCTTCTGTCCTGCAGGGAGTGCAGAGCAACTTTGATACCGACCTGTTCCGGGAAATTATGGATTTTACTGCCAGCCTGGCCGGTGTGAAATATGGCGTTGATGGTAAAACCGATATGGCCCTGAAGGTAATTGCCGACCACTGCCGGGCGGTAACTTTTGCTATTTCCGACGGGGCACTGCCTTCCAACGAAGGACGCGGCTATGTACTCAGACGCCTGTTGCGCCGGGCGGCACGTTTTGGAAGGGTGCTGGGACTGCAAGAGCCTTTTCTTTACCAGGTTTCCAGGGCGGTAATTAATCAGATGGCCGATGCCTACCCCGAGTTGCCGGCCAATGAGGAGCACGTGCTGAAGGTTATTCGCAGTGAAGAGGAACGCTTTGGCGAGACCCTGGCCCAGGGCATGGAAATTTTAAACCGCCTGGTCGAGGAAGCCAGGGCTACCGGTTCAACGATTATCCGCGGGGAAGATGCTTTCCGCCTTTATGATACCTATGGTTTTCCTCTGGAGTTAACCAGGGAAATGGCCGCCGAAGAAGGGCTTACCGTGGATGAGGAAGCATTTACCCGGGCCATGGAGGAGCAGAGGGAGAGGGCCCGCCGCGCGCGCCAGGAAACGGAATACCTCTCCGAAAAGGATGCTTTTTATCAGGTTCTGCGGGACAGGGTAGGGGAAAGCAGATTTGTAGGCTACGATACCCTGAAAACCAGGGCGCGGGTTACAGCCCTGCTTAAAGAAGGGCAGCCGGTGGAAAAGGTGGTTGCCGGCGAGGAAGTGGAGATTATCCTGGATGTAACGCCCTGTTATGCCGAGGCCGGTGGACAGGTTTCCGACCATGCCAGGATCAGCTCCACGGAGCTGGAGGTCGAGGTGCGGGAGGTTTACCGCCCTGTTGAGGGGCTCTATGTACACCGGGGCAGGGTTCTTAACGGTATCCTGCAGGAAAATGCCAGTGTAGTGGTGGAGGTGGACAGCGAGCGACGCTGGAACACGGCCCGCAATCACTCGGCAACCCACCTGCTTCATAAAGCATTAAAGGAAATCCTCGGTCACCACGTGAACCAGGCCGGTTCTCTCGTCGAGCCCGACCGCCTGCGTTTTGACTTCACCCATTATGCGCCGGTATCGCCCGAAGAACTGCGGCGTATTGAGGAAATGGTTAATCAGGTTGTGCTGGAAAACCTCCCGGTTGAAACACTGGTTACCTCCCTGGAAGAAGCCCGGGCAATGGGTGCGGTGGCCCTGTTTGGGGAGAAGTACGGTGAACGGGTCCGGGTAGTTAAAATGGGGGATTTCAGCCTGGAACTGTGCGGGGGTACCCATGTCCGTTCAACGGCCGAGATCGGCTTCTTCAAGCTGATCAGTGAAAGCAGTGTAGGTGCCGGGCTGCGCCGGGTGGAAGGTGTTACCGGTATTGGAGCGCTGCGCTATATACGAGCCCAGGAAGAGCAGTTATCCCGGATTGCAGCCCTGGTCAGGGCAACCCCGTCAGAAGTGGTCCACAGGGTGGAGTCCCTGCTGAAGGAAATGAAGGAGCTGGAACGGGAGAGCGAAGGCCTGCGCGCCCGGCTGGCCCGTTTCGAAGTGCAGAGCTTGCTGGAGCAGGTTAAGGACCTGGATGGTATAAAATTCCTGGCCGCCAAAACCAGTGCCCCCGACATGGACAGCCTGCGGGCCATGGTAGACCTGCTGAGGGAGCGGCTCGGGTCGGCGGTGATTCTTCTGGCCAGCCCGGCAGGTGAGAAGGTCAACCTGGTGGCGGCAGTGACCAGAGATCTGCTGCCCCGGGGGTTGCATGCCGGTAAGCTGGTTAAGGAAGTGGCTTCCATGCTCGGTGGCGGGGGAGGCGGGAGGCCGGATATGGCCCAGGCCGGCGGAAAAGATCCTTCCCGCCTCCAGGAGGCGCTGCAAAAGGCTTACACCCTGGCAGCGGGGCAGATAAAGAACTGAAGCGGGGTTTTGCCCGCTTTTTTTATTAAAGTTACCTGAACAGTAGTTTCTGGCATTAGAGGAAAAAGGGACGGGTCAACGAATATAGATCACTGAGGAGGTTATATTTTTAAAAGGGGGGATCGGGGTTGAGCAGGGAAGCTTTCGAAAATACTGTTATGTTTAAGGTAGAGGGGGAGGAAGTCAACCAGGCGAAAGAAATCCTTTTATCCGTCTACGGGGCGCTTAAAGAAAAGGGATATAATCCGATCAACCAGCTTGTAGGCTACTTGCTATCCGGGGATCCGGCATATATTACCAGCCACAACAACGCCCGCAGTAAAATCAGGCAGCTGGAAAGGGATGAATTGTTAGAAGAACTGGTGAAAAGTTACCTGAAAAATGCCGGTGCCATGTAAAAGGTACCATATAAAAGTTACGTAGAAATAAGGATTGTTTCTTGGGGAAAGAAGGAGCATCCATTGGAATATCGTCCGCTCGGTCAAACGGGGATAAAAGTTTCCCGGCTGTGCTTTGGTGCCCTTACCATTGGCCCGCTGCAGGCTGCACTTCCCGTGAGCAGCGGGGCGGCAGTTATTCGCCGGGCTCTGGAAGCCGGTGTTAATTTTATAGATACAGCCGAATATTACCGGACTTATACTTATATTTACGAGGCGATCAGGGACTGGCCGGGTGAAGTGATAATTGCCTCCAAGTCTTATGCCTATACCCGGGAGGGCATGAGGCAAAGCCTGGAAGAAGCTTTGCGGGCACTTCACCGGGATTACATAGATATTTTTCTTCTCCATGAGCAGGAATCGGCCCTGACCATCCGCGGGCATTGGGAAGCTGTGGAATATCTGCTATCAGCCAGGGAAAAGGGTATGGTGAGAGCTATCGGTATCTCCACCCATAGTGTGGAAGGTGTCAGGGCGGCGGCCCGCGTACCGGAATTTGATATAATTCATCCCCTTATCAATATGGCCGGGATCGGTATCGTTGGGGGAACCAGGGAGGATATGCTGGCAGCCATTGATGAGGCGGCTGCTTTCGGTAAAGGCATTTATGGTATGAAGGCCCTGGGAGGGGGGCATCTCATTCCCAGGGTGCAGGAAGCACTGGCTTTTGTTCTGGGCATTCCCCATCTGGCCAGCGTGGCCGTGGGCATGCGGACAGTGGCAGAAGTTGATTTTAATGTGGCGGTATTCAGCGGCTTGCCCCTTTCAGCCGCCCTCCGGGAAAGGGTTGGCCGGCAGAGGCGCCGCCTGCACATCGAAGACTGGTGCAGGGGCTGCGGGCGATGTGTGGAAAGATGCGGGGCGGGAGCGTTGTTCCTGGTTGCGGGCAGGGTGAGGGTAGATCATTCGCGTTGTCGCCTGTGCGGTTACTGTGGAGCGGTCTGTCCGGATTTCTGCATAAAGGTCATTTAAGGTGGGAGTGGATTTTGTCATTGCGGATAATGGGGCTGGATGTGGGTGAAAAAAGAATCGGGGTAGCGGTAAGCGATCCCCTGGGATGGACCGCACAGGGGATAGGGGTTATCCGCGGAGATCAGCCGCGGGCGCAGATAATGGAGCAGTTAAAAAAGCTGGTGCAGGAGTACCGGGTGGAGCGTATTGTGGTGGGCCTGCCGCGGAATATGAACGGTACGCTGGGCAAACAGGGGCAAAGAGTGCTTGATTTTGCCCGGGAAATTGGTGCTGAATTGGAGCTGCCGGTAGAGACCTGGGATGAACGACTCAGTACCGCCAGCGCGGAAAAAGTTTTGCTGTCTGCCGATCTTAGCCGGGCCAGGCGAAGAAAAATTATTGATAAAATGGCTGCAGTCATAATTTTACAAAGCTATCTGGACTCTCGCTTCAGGTCATAAAAAGTTGCAAAATGGGGAAAATTAACTTTAAAGTGGCGTGATTCTTGTTACCTGCCGGTTTTTCTTTTTCTTGACAAACAGGTTCTCCCTGATATAGAATAGGCACAACTTTTAAAAGAGGTGAAAGAAATGTCCGAACAGGAACTGGAGCTGGAAGAAGTAATAACCCTGGTGGATGAAGACGGCCAGGAGCAGGATTTCGAGGTTATTGATATCATACACCTGGATGGTTCAAAGTACGCTGTTTTACTCCCCGTTCCGGAAGTTGACGCCGGTGCGGCTGATGATGAAGAAGGAGAGGCCATCATCCTCAGGTTTGAGACGGACGAAGAAGGCAATGAAATTCTGGTCGATATAGAAGATGACGAGGAATGGGAAAAAGTTGCCGATTACTGGGAAGAAATGATTGAAAATGAGGATTCATGAAAGGTCCGGAAAAAGTTAATAACGGGTGAAATGGAGCTGGGTACAGGGACGCCTGGGTTATCCAGCTTTTTTATTCTTTCATCCCCCTTATACCAGTACCTGAAAAATGCCTGAAAGGGAACATTTTTGTCTTTTGTGTCGTCTTTTAACGGGGGGAGAGAAAATGAAAAGGCCTTATCTGATCATTACCGGACTTCTGGTGGGAGTATTCCTGGCCCTTGGTGCTGCCGGCATCGGTACCCTGTACGGTCAGGGCAGGGTTGTTGCCGGCGTGCGGGCGGCCGGCATAGATCTGTCACATATGGACAGGGAAGCGTGCCGGCAGGCTCTGGGCACGCTGGAGAAAAAGTTGAACAGCACGCCCCTTGTTTTCCTTTACCGGGACCATACCTGGACTTTATCCCCACCGGAGGTAGGCTTGCGTTTGGACACGCAGGCCATGCTGACCGAAGCCCTGCAGGCCGGCAGGGACGCACCCTGGTGGCTGCAGTGGTATCAGAGATGGAAGATTAAAAGGGAAGGTTACCAGCTTCCATTAATGGTAGTTCTCAACCGGGAAAAGTTTAATCAAAAGCTCAATGCCCTGGTCGAAGAAATCATTACTCCCCCCAGGGATGCTGCCTTCCGGGTTCTTCCCGATGATCGCATTGAAATTATTCCGGGCCGCGATGGGCTGGCGGTGGATGAAGAAAGGGCCTACCGGGATTTGCTGGCCGCCCTTTCAGCCGGCAAAAAGCCCGAAATTCAACTCAGCCTGAGACATGTTAAACCCCGCACCACCACGGAAGAGGTTCGGGCCATGGGGCTTAAAGGCCTGCTGGCCGCTTACACTACCAGTTTTGATGCTTCTTATACGGATCGGGTTTATAACATCCGGGTGGCTGCGGCGGCATTGGACGGGCTGCTCGTACCCCCGGGGCAGGAGGTTTCCTTCAATAAGGTGGTGGGGCCCAGGAGTTCCGAGGCCGGTTATAAAAACGCCAAGGTAATAATCAACAATAGATTGGTGGATGGAGTTGGCGGCGGGGTATGCCAGGTTAGCAGTACATTATATAATGCCGTCCTGCTGGCCAACCTGGAGGTACTGGAACGTACCAACCATTCCCTGCCGGTTTCCTATGTCCCGGTAGGCCGGGATGCAACGGTGGTTTATGGAGCTATCGATTTTCGCTTCCGCAATAATACGGAGAGTTATATTTACATACGTTCCGTCGTGAGCGGGAACCGGCTGACTTTTAAGATTTACGGTAATACTGATTATAAAGTACCCGTGGAAATCCGGAACCGCATCACGGAGGTTCTGGAGCCGAAGGTTATCCGGGAGCCGGACCCCAACCTGGAACGGGGGGAACAGGTGGTTAAGCAGAAGGGAGTCCGGGGTTACCGGGTAGTAACCGAGCGTGTGGTGCTGGAGAACGGCCGCCGGTACACAGAGAGGCTTCCGGGTAGTTTTTACAGACCGGTAGACCAGATAATAGCCGTGGGTACCAGGGAGCCCAGTACCGGGCCCGTGGTTCCCCCGCCGGCTGGCGGTCAGGTAACTGTCCCGGATGAAGACGAGAATGCCGACCGGCAGGAGCCTGTGCAGCCGGGCGGCGAAGGAGATCAGGATCTGCCCGATCAATCCCTTCCTGATCGGGACAGCGTACCTGAAGTAGTTTACCCGGATAGTTCCCCCGGGGCGGGGGACTGAAGTCAGGTTATTGTTCTGAGAAAGATAAAGCATTATAATATGGTAAAATAATGCAGGCTGGTAAAAATGAAGGAATTATACGGTATTATCAGGCTAAAGGGCAAAAAAGGCTTGCTAAAGGGAAGTATGATCCTGGGGGGGCTTTCCTTAGCGGTATTTGTTTTCTATATCTGGGGGATGCTTTCCCCTTTATCTCCGGGTAATGGTCAGCCCGTGAAACTGACCGTTACCCGTTCTTCATCCACCAGCAGTATCGGGCAAATGCTTTTTGAAAAAGGATTAATACGCAGTGCCTGGATTTTTAACCTGTACACCCGCTTGAGAGGGGTTGATGATCAACTCAAGGCGGGTACGTATACGTTTTCCACGGCCCAATCACTGCCGGAAATAGTTAATGAACTGGTTAAAGGTTCTGATGACGGGCGAGTTATTACCATTCCCGAGGGGTTTACCTTAAAACAAATAGCCCAGCTGCTGGAAAAGGAGGGCCTGGTCAGCAGGGAGGATTTTCTGGCCGCCGCTGCGGAGGATGACTTTAATTATCCTTTTGTAAAGAAACTCCCTCCGGGCCCAAACCGGTTGGAAGGGTACTTATTCCCGGATACTTACCGGGTGAGCAGCAGTACCACTGCCCGGAGCATTATTGATCTTATGCTGCGCCGTTTTGACCAGAAGATGAAAGAGATGGATTACTACCGGAAGGTAGAAGCGGCCGGTTTAACCCTGCACGAAGCGGTAATCATTGCTTCCATGGTGGAGAGGGAGGCCCGGGTGGACCGGGAGCGCCCTGTTATAGCCGGGGTTATTTTTAACCGCTTGCAGCGGGACATGCCCTTACAGATTGATGCTACGGTTCAGTATGCTCTGGGCAGTCAAAGGGCAAAATTATATTACAGGGATCTGGAAATAAATTCTCCCTACAATACCTACCTGATAAAAGGTCTTCCACCGGGTCCCATAGCCTGTCCCGGGGAATCCTCCCTGCTGGCCGCCGTAGAGCCGGTAAAAACCAGCTATCTTTATTACGTGGCCAGGCCTGATGGAACCCATGCCTTTGCCAGAACACTGGATGAGCATAATGCCAACAAACGGAAATATATACGCTAAATGTTAATTATTGTACGGAACAAAAGGTGGTTCAGCGTGGAAATTCCGGAACTTCTGGCTCCAGCCGGTGATCTGGAAAAATTAAAAGCAGCTGTAGTTTTTGGTGCAGATGCTGTTTATCTCGGCGGGAAGCAGTTCAGCCTCCGGGAAAGGGCGGGTAACTTTACACTGGAAGAACTGGCAGCGGGGGTGGAGTTTGCCCACGCCCGTGGAGTCAAGGTATATGTTACGGTAAATATATTTGCCCGGAACCGGGACCTGGACGACCTGCCAACATACTTGAAGCAACTGGAACAGATCGGTGTTGATGCGGTTATTGTTTCCGATCCCGGCGTCCTTACCCTGGTCCGGGAAACAACTCCCGGGTTGCCGGTACACCTGAGTACCCAGGCCAATACCACCAACTGGAAAGCCGCCCGTTTCTGGCAGGAACAGGGGGTATCCCGCATTATTCTGGCCCGGGAACTCGGCCTGGAGGAAATCCGCGAAATTCGCCGGCAGGTGACCGTCCCCCTGGAAATTTTCGTTCACGGGGCCATGTGCATATCCTATTCCGGGCGGTGCCTGTTGAGCAGTTATATGACCGGTCGGGATGCCAACCGGGGGGACTGTGCCCAGGCCTGCCGGTGGCGCTATGCCCTGGTGGAAGAAAAACGGCCGGGGGAATACTTTCCCCTGGAGGAGGATTCCCGGGGTACCTACATCTTGAGTTCCCGGGATCTCTGCCTCCTGGAATATATTCCCCAGCTGGTGGAAGCGGGCATTAACAGCCTGAAAATTGAAGGCCGGGTTAAAAGCATACATTATGTGGCCACCGTGGTGAGCGTTTACCGCCAGGCCCTGGATGCTTACCGGGCAGATCCCGGCCGCTTCCGGGTCCGGAAACGGTGGCTGGAAGAGCTGGGCAAGGTGAGCCACCGGGAATATACCACGGGCTTTTTTGCCGGTCCGCCGGTAAGGGCTGCCCAGGGTGCGGTGGATTCCATTTATCTTCGCCCTTATACTTTTACCGGTGTGGTCAGGGAATACGATCCTGCCCGGGGGCTGGCCCTGGTTGAGCAGAGGAACCGTTTTGCCCGGGGAGAAGTCCTGGAGGTCCTGCTTCCCGGCGGGGAGACGTTTTCTTTTACGGTAACCGGATTATATGACGAAAATATGGACCCTGTAGATGCGGCCCCCCATCCCCGGCAAAGGGTTTTTCTTTCCCTGCCCCGCCCTGTGCTGCCCTGGAGCCTGTTACGCCGCCGGGAGGAGTATAAGGATTGACCCGGCGGGCCAGAATGGATAAAAATGGCTTTGTGGAAGTGAAATTGTGCCGGGAAAGCGTTTGGTCAGCCTTTTTTTCATTTTCCTGTGCTGCTTTGCTCTTTTAATTCTCCACCTGGCTTTTATCCAGCTGGGGCGGGGTAGCGAGTATGCTTATTTGGCCCTGCAAAGGGAAAGTCGCACCATAATTCTGGAAGAATATCCCCGGGGGGAGATCCTGGACCGGCACTTACAACCCCTGACCGGCAGTTACGATGCCAACCGGGTGGTGATTTTCCCCGAGCTGGTTCAGGACAGGCAGGCGGTTGTGGCTTCCCTGGCTGGGATTTTGAAATTGCCGGTGGAAAAGGTAGCCCCCTATTTTGAGCGTCCCTGTTACCTGCCTTTTCCCCTGACTCCCGAACAGGCCGGGGCCATCCGGGAGCAGCGGTGGCCCGGCGTTCTGGTGCTGCCCGTCCACCTGCGCTATGGTCCTGCCCCCCTGGCCACCGGGGTAATCGGTTACCTGGGCCGGGTGCAGTCCAAAGAAATGCTGGAAACTTTAAACGCCAGAAGCGAGAAAAGTTACAGCCTGAGCGACTGGGTAGGCCGTGCCGGCCTGGAAATGTACTATGAAAATGAGCTCAAAGCAACCAGGCCCGGGGCATACGCCCGTATTTTCGTGGATGCTGCCGGGAGGATTATACCGGGACTGGGTCCTGCCGTTGACCTCCAGGCGGGGGACCCGGGGCGACAGCATCTGGTAACCACCCTGGATGCCGGGATCCAGCGGGTGGTGGAGGAAGTAATGGACCGCCGGGTAAAAAAAGGGGCGGTAGTGGTAATGGAGCCCCGGACCGGGGATATTCTGGCCCTGGCCAGCCGCCCTGTTTATGATCCCCGTCCACCTGAGGTGGCTGCGTATCTGGAGCGGGGCGAAGAGGGGACCTTTACCGATCAAACCACGGCCCTGTTCACTCCCGGTTCTGTCTTTAAGGTGGTGGTTGCGGCCGCCGCCCTGGCGGAGGGAATTGTGAAGCCAGAGGACCAGTTTGAGTGCCGGGGCAGCCTGGCCCGCCCCGTGCGTTGCTGGTATGATCCGGGTCATGGTACCATCAGCTTCAGCCGGGCTTTTGCAGAATCCTGCAACCCGGTTTTTGCCCGGGTGGGCCTGGAACTGGGAGCCCAAAAGATCATCGAGTATGCCGGCCGTTTCGGGCTGGATAACCAGGAGATTACGGGTTATCCCGTACCGCGCGACAGGCGCCAGAACTGGCAGCTGGTTGCCGCCCCTTACAACCTGGTCAACAGCAGCCTGGGCCAGGGCCCGGTGCTGGCCACGCCGGTACAGATCACAGCCATGATGAATGTTATCGTTAACGGAGGCGTATATGTCCAGCCGCGGCTGATCCGGGAATTGAGAAATGATGAGGGGGAGGTGGTTCGTTCCTTTCCCCGTGATTCCGGGCGCAGGGCCATTCCTGCCTCCACCGCTGTTCAGTTGAAAGAGATGCTGCAGCTGGTAACCACAATGGGCGTTGGCCGCCAGGCTTATGTGCCCGGTTGCGGCAGTGCCGGCAAAACCGGTTCAGCCCAGGTGGACGGCCAGGATAAGGTAAATGCCTGGTTTACCGGATATGCCCCCCTGCAAAATCCCCGTTATATAGTGACAGTTCTGGTGCAGGAAGGGGTCAGCGGGGGGGAAACGGCTGCCCCCGTTTTCCGAGAGATAATGCAAAAAATTCTTACCCTGCCACAGGAACAGGGGGAAGGTTCCCCTTAACCACTTCTCGTGCATTGACTGCTTAGTAAAGGTATAGTAGGATAATAGTATAATTGGTTCCGGGAGTGTTGTTTTTATGATCATCAAGGGGGAAAAAATCCGTGCTCTGCGGGAAGAGCGCGGGTATACATTGCAGGATCTGGCCCGGCGGGCGAACCTCTCCCTGTCCTATTTGAGCGAAATCGAAAGGGGTTCCAAACGTCCCTCTTTAAAGACCATTGAGAAGCTGGCTGCCGCCCTGAACGTGCCCAAAGCGCAGCTTATTGAGGGGGATGTCACCGACAGCGGCCTGTCCCTGGGAGATAAGATCCGCATCCTGCGCAGCGAAAAAAACCTGTCCCTTCAAGAACTGGCCAGCCGGGCGGGTATTTCCCTGTCTTATTTAAGTGAAATTGAACGGGGAACGGTTTACCCCGCCCTGAGCACCTTAAAGCGCATAGCCGAGGCCCTGGAAGTTTCGCCGACTTCCATTATGGGGCAGGAGGGTTCCCTGGGGCATAAACTCAAAGCCCTCCGGGAAGAATACGGGCTCACCCAGGCCCAGCTGGCAAACCTGGCGGGAGTTACAGCGGGGTTGATTGGCCAGATCGAACAGGGCAAGGTGCAGCCTTCTTTGAAAACGCTGGAAAAACTGTCCGAAGTGATGGGTGTTTCCCCGTGCTATTTCATCATGGAGCCGGGAGCAGTAGATCAGATGCTCAGCCTGATGAATCCCGAGTTGCGGGAACTGCTCATGCACCCCAACGTCCAGTCGGTTTTGAACCTGGTCTGTAACCTCAACCAGAAAGAATTACAGTTTATTTTAAATTTCATTCAGCTTTTCAAGCGTTCCAACCTGTGCTGAAAAGGGCGGCTTTGCGCGGGAGGCAATTGCCGTCCATTTTTATTCTGTCGCCCGGAAGCTTGACGCGCTGGTTAAAGTAATGGTAAACTGTGGTGTGGGATTGCAGAAAATTTATTGCAAGCGAAATTATTATTTAGTATAATAATAGGGAGAGATACCCATGCCCGCTTTTGTGGTCAGGGACCTGTGTGCCGGCTGTGGAGCGTGTGCGGAGGTCTGTCCTTATAAAGCCATAACCGTTACCGCCAGGCTGGCCGTGGTAGATCCGGGATTATGCCGGGAGTGTGAAGAATGCATTTTCATCTGCCCCAACGGGGCCATTACAGCTACCTGACCGGTAAGGCAATAAATTTTCAGGGGGTGTAAGCCGTGCCTATCTATGATTTTCAATGCAACAGCTGTGGTCACAAATTTACCCTGCTGGTAGGGATTGATGAGCGGGACAAGGTCTCCTGCCCCCAGTGTCAGAGCCGGGATGTGCGCCAGCTGATTACCGGCTGTGCTGTTCGCGTAAAGGGCGGTAGTTGCGGCAGCGGGCAGGGCAGTTCCGGTCTGGCCGGTGGTTGAAGGATTTAAATTAAGGGCTGGTAGCCCTTTTCAACATGATAATTTTGAAATGGGGGTAATTTTATGACCCTGGAATTAAATGAAAGCAATTTTGATAGCGAAGTTTTGCAGTCGAGCCTCCCGGTGCTGGTGGACTTCTGGGCACCCTGGTGCGGGCCCTGCCGCAGCATGGCTCCCATTATTGATGAACTGGCTGCCGAGTTTGCCGGGCGGGTCAAGGTGGCCAAAGTTAACGTGGATGAAAACCGGGACCTGGCCGGCCGTTTCGGTGTAATGAGCATACCCACCCTGATCATGTTCAAGGGTGGACAGGTAATGGGCCAGATAGTCGGTTATACTCCCAAGGGGGTTCTGGCTAAAAAGCTGGAGAGCCTGCTGTAAGGAAGGTTCTGTGGAATATTAATGGCGGTGTGTGTATCACGCGGGGGACATCCGCCGCGTGATACAGGGGCACCGCCCTTTCCGTTTCTTACTCCAGGTTCTGTTGCGGCACCAACTTTTTCAGTGTAGCAGTTTTTCCAGTTCACCCCGGTTAAATCCTACCACTACCCGGTCTCCCACGGTAATGGTGGGTACGGCAAGCCGCCCGGTTTTGCGCACCATTTCGCTCCGGGCCAGTTCATCCTCGGCCACATTCTTTTCGGTAAATTTTATTCCTTTTTGGGAAAGAAACTCTTTCACCGTACGGCAGTGGGGTCAGGTGGGGGTGGTGTAAACCGTTACGGGTTCCGCTGTCATTGGCCAATACCTCCTGGTGGATGGAATTTTCCCTCGAATTTATTTTTTGAGTCTGAAGTAGATTATATACGCTGCCGTCATATCGCTTTTCAGGCAGGAACCCGTCCGGAAATGTCGAACTATTTGCACCGGAAAGGAGTTACTTAATTGGTTGGTACATTCATTAATGTGGCAGCTATTTGCACGGGTGCCCTGCTGGGGGCTTTGTTTAAAAAAGGCATCCCGCAAAGAGTGGGCGATACGGTCATGCAGGGGCTCGGCCTGGCGGTTATTCTGGTCGGGGCACAAATGGCCCTGCAAACCAGAAACCCGCTTATTGTCATCGGTAGCCTTGCCCTGGGCGGTGTGGCGGGTGCCGGCCTGGATATCGAGGGCAGGCTGGAGTCGCTGGGAAGGCGCATTGAAGCCAGGTTCGGGCGTTCCGGGGAGGGCGGCCTGGCATATGCTTTTGTCACCACCAGCCTGATTTTTTGCGTTGGTGCGATGGCCGTGATGGGGTCCATTGAGGACGGGCTGACCGGCAACCCCCGGACCCTGATAGCCAAGGCCATGCTGGATGGAATTGCTGCCGTAATTTTTGCTTCGACCATGGGTGTAGGGGTATTTTTTTCAGCAATTCCAGTATTTATTTACCAGGGGAGCATTACCCTTGCCGCGCGGCTGGTGGGTGCAGGTTTGAGTCCCTGGGTGGTATCCGAGCTGACCGCTACCGGCGGCCTGCTTATTGTGGCTATCGGCTTGAATTTATTGCAGGTTACCCGCATTAAAGTGGGAAATTTATTGCCCGCCATTTTTATTGCGGCTGCGATTACGGCCATTATAGAAATTTATCACTGGTAAGCCACCGCGGCCTGCCTCTGGACCAGGTTGCCGGTGCGGGAATAAAAAGGATTACCTGTTGTGGGGCCAGGACCCCTTTTTCTTCAATTCCAGGACCAGTTTGTGCAGCGCTCTCTTTTCAATACGCGAGACGTAGGACCTGGATATACCCAGCTTCCTGGCTATTTCCCTCTGGGTGGCCTGAATACCGTTATCCAGGCCGAAGCGCATGGATAATACTTTTTTTTCCCGGGGGCTTAACTGCTCGATTATTTCCATCATGTTTTTTAACTCGAACCGGTTCTCCACTATTTCCGGTACCGTTTCCGGGTGGGTGCCAAGTATCTCCATCAAGGTAACTTCGTTGCCTTCCTTATCCACCCCTACGGGGTCGTATAAAGATACCTCCTGGCGGATTTTTTTCAGCGACCTGAAGTGCATGAGAATTTCGTTTTCTATGCACCTGGCGGCGTAGGTAACCAGGCGGGTTCCTTTAGCCGGATCGAAGGAGTTGATGGCCTTAATAAGGCCGATGGTTCCTATGGAAATTAAATCGTCCATATTCTCGCCCATACCTTCATATTTTTTTACAATGTGCGCTACCAGGCGCAAATTGTGTTCCACGAGGACAGCACGCGCCCGGTCGTCCCCTTGAGCGGCCAGTTTTAAATAATGTGCCTCTTCCTCTTCGGACAGGGGGTGGGGGAAAACGTTGCTGGCGATATAGGAAACCAGCAGCAGCAGCCCGTTGACCAGGGACAGGCAGAGTAAAACCCAGAGGCCAGAGAGCACGTGCCATCCCTCCATAACGGCTGCACGGAGTAATCAGTAATAGATAATATGGAGGGGCTGGATAAACTGTGCCTGTCCGGTGGTTTAAATGCCGCTACCAGCAGGACTTACCATGCTCCGGGTCGAAGTAAGCTTTCCGGTGAGGATGATGATTCTTGTTCTGTACGGGACTGCCGAAGCGCGTGATTTAATCTCATTGCTCAGTGCCAGCGGTTATCCAGTTCTGGCAACAGCCCTGACGGCTTACGGGGGGACCATTGCCGGCATGGGGGGAGCGGTGGAAGTATTGCCGGCTCCGGAAAGTGCGGCGGATCTGGCCGAGCAGATAAAGCGGCGGGGGATTAACCTGGTGGTTGATGCCACCCACCCGTTTCCGGGTCCCCTGTCCGAAATGGCCCGGCAGGCGTGCCAGGAGATGCGGGTACCTTTTATACGCTACCAGCGGGAGGAAACCATCCTGCCGGAAGATCCCCTTATTCACCCGGTGGATTCCTGGGATGAAGCAATACAGGTGGCGGCCCGGCTGGGAAATAATATTTTTTTAACCACGGGCAGCAACAACCTGGAACTTTTTGTGCGTTCCCCGCATATGAAGGGAAAACGGCTGATAGTAAGGGTGCTCCCCGATTATCGCATCATCAAAAAGTGCCAGGATATGGGTTTTCTGCCCCGGGACATAGTAGCCCTGCAGGGGCCTTTTTCCACCAGGTTTAACAGGGCCATTTTCCAGGCTTATAAGGCCGATGTTATTGTAACCAGGGACAGCGGCCGGACCATTGATACAAAAATCAAGGCTGCCCTGGCCCTGAAACTTCCGGTTGTAGTCATCAAGCGCAGTCCCCCGGCGGGGAATAATATAGCCTGTACTTACCAGCAGGTATTCAACCTGGTCAAGCAGTATCTGGGGGAGCGTGGCTGAAAGAAATGGGGAGCGTCGATGGACCGTAAGGAAAAAAACGAGCTCATCGGTTCCCTGCCCGTGCCCGGGAAAAGCACAGGCGGGGAGGATGTTGCCGGGCAGGTTACCGGTGTGGTTCTGGCAGGCGGCAGCAGCCGCCGTATGGGTTTTAACAAGGCGTTAATCCAGTTCGGCCCGGAAAAGTTACTTGAACGGGTGGTAGCCCTGGTGAAGAAAGCCTTCACCGGGGTAATACTGGTGGCCAATGAGCCGGATAAATATGCTTATCTTGGCCTGCCCGTGGTTGGAGATATTTATCCGGGGCGGGGGCCGCTGGCGGGCATTCACGCGGGCCTGTGTGCAGCCCCTACCCCTTATATATTTGTGGTGGCCTGTGATATGCCTTTTATCGATCCCGGCCTGGCTCTTTACCTCTCCCGGCAGGCTCCGGGATTTGACGTGGTGGTGGTCCGGGATGGTCCCTACCTGGAGCCCCTTTTTGCTGTTTACGGCAAGGGCTGTCTCGGTGCTATTGAGTCAATCTTGAGGAGTAAAAACAGGGCAAGGGTAGTGGACTTTTTCCCCGCCGTGCGGGTAAAATATATTGAACGCCGTGATCTGTCAGGTTTTGCCGGGGTGGATAGGGTTTTCACAAATATTAATACCCCGCAGGATCTGGAGCGCGCCCTGCATATCCTCAAATAGACTGGACAGAGGGAATAGGAAATGCTTAAACTACTGTACCCCAGGCTGTATGTTGCAGATCTATCCGAAATAGACCTGGTTAAACTTAAAGATGCGGGTATTTGTGCCATTCTCCTGGATCTGGACAATACCATTGTGCCCCGGGATCAGAATTGTTTTTCCGATAAAGTCAGGGAGTGGATAGGGCAGGCCCGGGAACAGGGGTTCAAGCTCTGTATCGTTTCCAACAATTCCCCGGCACGGGTCCGGGCGCTGGCGGCAAGCCTGGATGTGCCGGCCGTTTGCCGGGCGGTCAAGCCCGCCCGGCGCCCTTTTATTCAGGCCATGAAGTTGCTGGGGGTGGCTCCCGGCCAGACTGCCGTCATCGGCGACCAGATTTTTACCGATGTACTGGGCGGCAACCGCCTGGGGCTTTATACCATCCTGGTGCCCCCCCTTCCCGGCCCTGAATTCTGGGGTACGCGCCTTTTCAACCGCCAGCTGGAAAAATTAATTCTCTGCCATATAAAAAGGCAAAGGCCGGGTGGTACGCTGGCCCGCTAGCCCGGCTCGAGCCGGCAGGCCGGGGCGGGTTTGCGGGCTGCGAGCGGTTATGGGTGGCACCGGCAGGCGACATAAACCGGGCAATTGCCGGAAGGGGCTGATGCTTTCCGTGAGCGAACTGATTAGTGCCCGTACCAGGGTTTGCGGGCTTCTCGGCTACCCAGTGGAGCATTCCTTTTCGCCGGCCATGCACAATGCGGCCTTCAGGCACCTTGGCCTGGATTTTGTTTACCTGGCTTTTCCCGTGCACCCGGAGAGACTGGAGGAGGCAGTAGCCGGGGTCCGGGCCCTGCACCTGGCCGGGGTCAACGTGACCGTACCCCATAAAGAAAAGGTTATACCTTACCTTGACGAATTGACCGACGGGGCCCGGCTGGCCGGAGCGGTAAATACCATCGTTCACCGGGAGGGGCACCTGGTGGGACACAACACCGACGGGGCCGGCTTTGTGCGCTTTCTTACCGCTGACGCCGGGTTCAACCCTGCCGGCAAGCGGGTCCTGGTCCTGGGGGCCGGGGGAGCGGCCAGGGCGGTAGCCGTTCACCTGGCCCTGGCCGGGGTTGAGCAGGTGCTGGTGGCCAACCGCACCCCTTCCCGGGCGGTGGAACTGGCCGCCCTGATCCATGACCAGACCCCCGCCCGGGCCTGTGCTGTACCCTGGCCGTCAGACGTTTTGCCCGGAGAGGTTGACCTGATCGTGCAGACCACTCCCCTGGGCATGCATCCCCGGGTGGACGCCTGCCCGGATTTCCCTTTTCACCGCCTGCGGCCGGAGCAGGTGGTGGTGGATCTGGTCTACAACCCGCCGCGCACCCTCTTTATGGAGCTGGCCGCCCGTTCCGGCGCCCGGGTTTATAACGGCCTGGGCATGCTCCTGTACCAGGGTGTGCTGGCCTTTGAACTGTGGACCGGGGAGAGGGCCCCGGTGGAAGTGATGCGCCGGGCCCTGCCCTTCTGATTGGAGAGCTGCGGGATTATAAAATAAGGGGGAATAAACCACGTGTTGCGTTACTTAACGGCCGGGGAATCACACGGCCCTGCATTGACGGCCATCATTGAAGGGCTGCCCGCCGGGCTCCCCCTGCCGGAAGATTATGTAAACCGGCAGCTGGCCCGCCGCCAGGGCGGTTATGGCCGGGGCGGCCGCATGCGGATCGAGCAGGACCGGGTGCGTTTTCTGGCCGGAGTCAGGGGTGGTTTCACCCTGGGCAGCCCCGTAGCCCTGTATATCGAAAACCGGGACTGGGCCAGCTGGCAGGAGATTATGGGTCCCGGTGCCGGTGCCCGGCTGGACCAGCGGGTGGTCACCAGACCCAGGCCGGGCCACGCCGACCTGGCCGGGGCTTTAAAATACGGCCACCGGGATATCCGCAACGTGCTGGAACGGGCCAGCGCCCGGGAGACGGCCGCCCGGGTGGCCGCCGGCAGTGTGGCCCGCCGTCTTCTGGAGGAACTGGGTATAGAGATCATCGGTCATGTGGTGCGCATAGGGCCGGTGGCGGTACCGGAACCGGGCGGTGATGAGGATATCCTGTGCACCTGCCTGGCTGAAACCGGCGGGGTGGCGGAACGGGAAGCTGTTTCCACCCCGGACCTGTCCCGCCTGCGGGAACTCCTGGATGCCTCTCCTGTTTACTGCCTTCACCGGGAAACGGCGGAGGCGATGATGCGTGAAATCGACCGGGCCCGGGAAGCCGGTGACTCCCTGGGGGGTATCTTTGAGATCCGGGTTTACGGCCTGCCCCCCGGCCTTGGCAGCTACGTGCACTGGGACCGCCGTCTGGACGGCCGTCTGGCCGGCGCGCTGATGAGCGTCCAGGCCATTAAGGGGGTTGAGATCGGCCTGGGTTTTGCCGGTGCCGCCCTGCCCGGCTCGCAGGTGCACGATGAGATATTTTACAGCCGGGAAAAGGGCTTTTACCGCCGCACCAACCGGGCCGGCGGCCTGGAGGGGGGCGTGACCAACGGGGAGCCTCTGGTCCTGCGGGCGGCCATGAAGCCAATTCCCACTTTGTATAAACCCCTGCGCAGCGTGGACCTGATATCAAAAGAGCCCTTTACCGCTTCGGTGGAGCGTTCCGATGTCTGTGCCGTGCCGGCCGCCTGCGTGGTGGGTGAGGCGGTGGTGGCCTGGGAAGTGGCGGCGGCCTGCGTGGAAAAATTCGGCGGTGACACCCTGCAGGAGATGAAGGCAAATTACCGCCGGTATCTCGAGTGTCTCCGGCGGGAAGCGGCCCCGGACATGGCGGGGGAGTGAAGATGAAGAATATTGTCCTGATCGGTTTTATGGGTACGGGGAAAAGCGCCGTGGGGCGGCGCCTGGCCGCCCGCCTGGGACGGGAATTTGTGGACACGGACGAGGAGATAGAGAGGGTTACCGGAAAGACCATTGCCCAGATTTTCGCCCGGGACGGGGAGATCCGGTTTCGCTCGGAAGAAGCCCTGGTGGTGAAGAAAATAGCCGCCAGGGAAAACCTGGTGGTAGCTACCGGGGGAGGAGTGGTGCTGAATCCCGAGAATGTACGGGCCCTGCAGAAAAACGGTGTGCTTATCGGGCTGAAGGCCGCTCCGGAAATAATCTACCGGCGGGTGAAGCGCAAGCGCAACCGGCCCCTGTTGAACGTGCCGGGGGATGTCCTGGAGCGGATCAAAACACTGCTGGCCGAACGGGCGGGAGCCTACGCGGTGGCGGAGTTTACCGTTGATACCGGGGGGCTTACCGTTGACGGCGTGGTGGAAAGGATTGTTGCTTACCTCGAGGAACGCGGGTTAATCCCGCCTGCCCCGGTAAGGAGTGCAGATAAATAAGCTTCAACACATAGTAACATCAGCAAATTCTTTAACCGGAAAGGATATGTCCATAATGCAGGAAGTTCACATTGACCTCGGTGCCCGCAGCTATGCCATACATATTGGTTCCGGCCTCCTGGCCCGGATGGGGAATTACCTCAAGGAATTCAGGTTTACTCCCCGGGTGCTCCTGGTTACCAACCCCGTGGTGGGTTCCCTTTACGGGGAGGCGGCCACAGCCGCCCTGGAAAATGCCGGCTTTGAAGTATTGCGGGCCGAAATACCCGAAGGAGAGGAATACAAGAGCCTGGTCACGGCTGAAAAGCTCTACGACCTGGCCTACACCCGCGAGCTGGACCGGCGGAGCCCCGTGGTGGCCCTGGGGGGTGGGGTGGTGGGAGACCTGGCCGGCTTTGTGGCGGCCACTTATTTGAGGGGCGTTCCCTTCGTCCAGGTGCCCACCACGCTCCTTGCCCAGGTGGACTCCAGCGTGGGGGGCAAGGTGGCCGTCAACCACCCCCGGGGCAAGAACATCATCGGCGCCTTTTACCAGCCCCGGCTGGTCCTGGCCGACCTGGATGTGCTGAAGACCCTGGACCCGCGGGAAGTGCGGGCCGGCCTGGCCGAGGTGATTAAATACGGCATCATTGCCGATGGGGATTTCTTTGCCTGGCTGGAGGAAAACCTGGAGCGCCTGCTGGCCCTGGAAGCGGGACCCCTGGCCCGTGCCGTGGCCGCTTCCTGCCGCATTAAAGCGCGGGTGGTGCAGGAGGACGAAACCGAACAGGGCCGCCGGGCCATCCTCAACTTCGGCCACACCCTGGGCCACGCCCTGGAGGCCCTCACCGGCTACACTACCTACCGCCACGGGGAGGCGGTGGCCATCGGGATGGTAGCGGCGGCGCGTCTGGCGGCGGCCCTGGGGATGCTTCCGGAAAGTAGCGCCGCGCGGCTGGTCAACCTTATCCGCCGGGCCGGGCTGCCGGTGGACATGCCGCCGGAACTGCCCACCGGGGATCTGCTGGCTTCCATGCGGCGGGATAAAAAAGTGCTGGCCGGGCGGCTTACCTTCGTCCTGCCGGTGGAAATAGGCCGGGTGGAGATTGTCCGGGACGTGCCGGAAGAAGCGGTGGAGCGGGTTCTGCGCTTGTGCCGTAATCAAGGATAAGGAGAGGTTGTCACTTGCCGCCGGCCTGGATCGGGTTCTTTTCTTTCCTCCTCGGCCTCTGTACCGGCAGCTTTTTAAACGTCTGCATCCACCGCCTGCCCCGGGGGATGTCCCTGGTGGCCCCGCCTTCCCACTGCCCGGCCTGCGGTGCACGCCTGGGCCCTCTGGATTTAATCCCCGTGCTGAGCTATCTATTCCTGCGGGGCCGCTGCCGCCACTGCCGCGGGGTGATTTCCCCCCGCTACCCCCTGGTGGAGCTTTTGACCGGGTTCGGCTTCCTGCTGATCACCCGGGAATACGGCTTCCACCTTTATACCGCCGGCCTGCTGGTCCTGTTTTCCGTCCTGGTGGTGGCCAGCTTCATCGACCTGGACCACCGCATCATCCCCGACCGGCTCACCCTCTTTGCCCTGGCCGCAGGCGTACTCCTGGCCGCCTTACGGGGGGCGGACTTTTTCAGGGACGGCCTCCTGGGCGCTGCCCTGGGGGGCGGGATTTTGCTGCTGGTGGCCCTTTTATCCCGGGGCGGTATGGGCGGCGGTGACGTGAAGCTGGCCTTTGCCCTGGGGTGGTACCTGGGCTGGCAGGAGATCCTGGTCGCCCTGTTCCTGGCGTTTTTGCTGGGTGCGGTTGTGGGGGGTTTATGGGCGCTCGGGACGGGGAGAACCCTTAAAACGGCCATTCCCTTCGGCCCGTTTCTTTCATCGGGGGCCATGCTGGCCGCGCTGGCAGGGGACAGGCTTATTTCCTGGTACCTGAACCTGTAAGGTGGTTCAGGTGGTGTCTTGTTCACCAGGAGGTAGCCGCAGGATACCTCTGGCGGGCCGGACAGGGGCCCGGAACAGTTGCTCCAGGCATCCGTAAAAGAGTACGGCGGGAGCGCTTCACTATTTGCCGGCTGAACATTTCTCTACGGGAGCTGGAACAATGACCAGGAGAAAGCTACTGGGAGAGCGGCTTGTCGAAGAGGGGTTGATCACCCAGGAGCAGCTGGGGGAAGCCCTGCGGGTGCAGGCCCGGACGGGGGAACTGCTGGGTCAGGTTCTGGTAAAATTGGGAATGGTAAGCCCGCAGGATTTGAACCGGGTGCTGGCTGCCGACGGGGTAATTGTGGATGACAGGAAGGTGGTCGACCCGCAGCTTTTAAAAATAGTTCCGGAAAGTTTAATTCGCCGGTACCGGCTCTTTCCCCTGAGAAAATCGGGCAGGCGCCTGCTGGTGGCCATGACCGAGCCTCTGAACGTGGTGGCCATCGATGACCTGCGCCTGGTGACCGGCCTGGATATTGAGCCGGTGGTGGCCAATGAAAAGGAGATAAATGCCTTAATTGAAAGGCATCTTGGTTTTCCCGAAGTGGAAAAGGCCCTGCAGGAAATGGGTCCGGAACAGGCACCTGAGGAGGATGCCGGTGAGATCGTAGTCGACGAGGCACCCATCATTCAACTGGTCAATGCCATCATCATGCGGGCCCTGGACGAGGAGGCCAGCGACATACATATTGAACCCTTTGAAAAGGACATCCGGGTGCGTTACCGGGTGGACGGCCTCCTGAGGGAAGTAATGCGCCTGCCCCGGAGGATGAGCCAGGCCGTGGTTTCACGGGTAAAAATCATGGCCAGCATGGACATTGCCAAAAGGCGCCTTCCTCAGGACGGACGCATCCTCCTGAAGCTTCCCGGGCGCGACCTGGATCTGCGGGTGTCCACCATTCCCACCCTCTTTGGCGAGAAGGTGGTTGTGCGCATCCTGGACAAGGAGAGCATCAAGAATCTCAGCCTGGAAAACCTGGGATTTTCCCCCGCCAATTTAAAGGTGTTCCGGAACTTTCTGCGGAGCTCCTGCGGCATGATCCTGGTTACCGGGCCCACCGGCAGCGGCAAAACCACCACCCTTTATGCGGCTTTAAATGCGATTAATTCCGTGGAAACGAACATTGTTACGGTGGAGGATCCCGTGGAATACGTGCTCGAGGGCGTAAATCAGGCCCAGGTCAACGTGAAGGCGGGGGCCACCTTCGCTACTTACCTGCGCTCCATCCTGCGCCAGGATCCGGATGTGATCATGGTGGGCGAGATCCGGGACCTGGAGACGGCGGAAATTGCCGTGCGGGCGGCCACCACCGGCCACCTGGTGCTTTCCACCCTGCACACCAACGACGCTCCGGGAGCCCTTACCAGGCTGGTGGATATGGGGATCGAGCCTTTTATGGTGGCCTCTTCCGTTCTGGGGGTGGTGGCCCAGCGGCTGGTGCGCCGCGTATGCCCCGTCTGCCGCGCTCCGTATGAGCCCCGGGAGGCGGAGCTGTCCTTTGCCGGGCCGGGGATGCAGTCCGCGCAGCTTTTTGCCGGGCGGGGCTGTGAGCACTGCAACCACACCGGCTACCGCGGCCGGATTGCCGTCCATGAGGTGCTGGTGGTTACGCCGGCCCTCCAGCGGCTGATCCTGAAAGGGGCATCCACCGAGGAGTTGCGCCGGGAAGCACTGCGGCAGGGCATGGTGTCCCTCAAGGAGGACGGGCTGCGGAAGGTCCGGGAAGGCACCACCACCATTGCCGAGATCATGCGCGTTGCCTTTCGGGAGGAGAAAATATGAAGGCCGTGGATATCATTGCCCAGGCGGCAAAATTGAAGGCTTCGGACGTCCACCTCACCGTGGGCTGTCCGCCCGTCTACCGCATTAACGGTGTATTGCTGCCGCTGGACGCGCCCGAACTGAAAGGCAAACTGGACGTGATCAAGGAAGAGCAAATAAAAACACTGGCGCCGGAAGATACCCGGGCGCTGGCCGGCGAAATCATGACCCCGGACCAGTATTCCCGGTTCGAGGAGAAGGGCGAGCTTGACTTTTCCTGCGGGGTGCCCGGTGTGACGAGGGTGCGGGTGAACGTTTTCCGCCAGCGGGGCAGTGTGGCCATGGTCATGCGGCTCCTGAGCACCCGGATACCGACCTTTCAGGAGCTGGGCCTGCCGGAAGTGCTGGGATACCTGGCCCGCCGGCCCGACGGCCTGGTCCTGGTTACCGGGCCCACGGGCAGCGGCAAGTCCACTACCCTGGCCGCCATGATTGATCTGCTCAACCGGGAGAAAAGGCTGCACATCATTACCCTGGAAGACCCCATCGAGTACCTGCACAGGCACAATCTCTGCATCATCAACCAGCGGGAAATCGGTCAGGATACTCAGTCATTTGCCAGCGCCCTCCGGGCCGCCCTGCGCGAGGACCCCGATGTGATCCTGGTGGGTGAGATGCGGGATCTGGAAACCATTGCTACCGCCATCACCGCCGCGGAAACGGGCCACCTGGTGCTGGCCACCCTGCACACCTCCAGCGCGGCGGAAACCATTGACCGCATTATCGACGTGTTCCCGCCCGGCCAGCAGCAGCAGGTCCGCATCCAGCTGGCCAGCACCATTGAGGGAATTGTTTCCCAGCAGCTTATCCCCAGGTGTGATCGGCCCGGCCGGGTGCTGGCCCTGGAGATCATGGTGGCCACCCCGGCCATAAGGAACCTGATCCGGGAAGGGAAAACCTACCAGATCCCTTCCCAGATGCAGACGGGGGCCCGCTTCGGCATGCAGACCATGGACACTTCCCTGCGCCTGCTCTACCAGAAGGGGATGATCAGCAGGGAAGAGCTCCTCAACCGGGCCCGCGACCCGGAGACACTGCAGCGCATAATAGGGGGTTGAGGCTGGATGCCGCGTGTGTTCAGGTACAGGGCGCGCAACCTTTCCGGCAGACTGGTGAGGGGCCGCGTGGAGGCGGACAGCCGGAGTGCGGCCGTCCTCCTCCTGCGGGAAAAGAACCTTTTCGTGGTGGACATAAAACCCGAGTCCGGGCCCGTCCTTGACCTGAGGAAATTGCTGGGGCTGAAGATAAAGACCCGGGATCTGGCCGTGTTCTGCCGCCAGTTTGCCACCATGAGCGAGGCGGGAATACCCCTCCTGCGGTGCCTGCACATTCTGGTCCAGCAGACGGAAAACAGGTCCCTCCGCCGTGTGCTGGAGGATGTCCTGGCCGGGGTGCAGAAGGGCAGGGGCCTGAGCGAGGCCCTTTCCGCCCACAGGGACCTGCTGCCCGGCATACTCATCAATATGGTGGCGGCCGGGGAGGTGGGCGGCACCCTGGATCAGGCCCTGGGCCGCCTGGCCGTTCATTTTGAAAGGGAAAACGAGCTCAGGGAAAAGATCAGGTCGGCCATGACCTACCCCCTGCTGGTTGCCGGTATGGCCTTCCTGGCCGTGATTGCCCTGCTGATCATCGTTGTGCCCATTTTTGTGGACATTTTCAACCAGATGGGGGCCGCCCTGCCCCTGCCCACGCGCATATTAATTGGCGTCAGCAGCTTCCTCACCCGGTACTGGTACGCGCTGCCGATCATGCTGGGGGCCCTGTTTTTGGGTGCAAGGCGCCTTCTTGCCACCGAGGGGGGTAAGCGGGTTTTCGACCAGATGCTGATCCGCCTGCCCGTTTTCGGTGCTTTGGTGCAAAAAGGCGTCGTGGCCCGCTGTGCCCGCACCCTGGCCACCCTCCTGCGCAGCGGCGTACCTCTCATAAAATCGCTGGAGACGGTGGAAAAGGTGGCCGGCAATACCCTGGCGGCCCGGGAAATTGCCGCGGCCAGGGAAAGCATCCGCGAAGGCGAGAGAATAGCCCCCGTGCTGTCAACCAGCAGGATTTTCCCGCCCATGGCCGTGAACATGATTGCCGTGGGCGAGGAGTCGGGCAACCTGGACGATCTTCTGGAAAAGCTGGCCCTCTTTTACGAGCAGGAGGTGGAGGCTGCCGTGGCCCGCCTCTCCAGCCTGGTGGAACCCTTCCTGATTGCCGGCGTGGGGCTGGTGGTGGCTTTCATCGCCCTCTCCATCTACCTGCCCCTCTTCAGCATGGCCGGTGCCATGCAGGGAGGCGCCATGCCCGGGGGCATGCCCTGAAAAAAATTGCAGAAAGTGCTGGAAAAAAGACCCGGCCTGGAATAAAATACTTCTTGAAATCGTGTTTGGTGGGAGGTGAAGAAGGTCTTAATCGGCTGTTCCCGGCTGACTGACCGGTCATTGAGAAAGGAGGCGTGCAGAATCCATGTCTATTTTCAAGCGATGCCTGCGCAATGAAAAGGGCTTCACCATGATTGAGATGATGGTCGTCCTGATCATCATCGCCGTGCTGATTGCCGGGGGGATCAAATTTTATTTGGGCAATATTGAGAAGTCGAAGCTGAGTCGAGCAAGGATGGAGCTTTACAATATGGCTGCAATATTAGATGCGTATTATGCTGAAACCGGGCAATATCCTGCAAATGAAAGTGAAGCGATAGAAAAAGCTGGTTTGCCGGAGGATGAGGACAGTAATAGTGGTGAACGTAAGTTGATAAAAAACCCTTGGGGTAAGAATTATGAGTATACGGGTGGTACAGGTACGTATAAAATAGAGGCAAATGATGGTGATATTGTTAAGGTATATGCTGAAGGTAATAATGGTAAATCAATAGTTGAATATGGTCCACCCCCTGAAGATTAAATTATGAAAGCCAGCCCCAATAAAAAAGGGGCCTTCTTTTTTTCTATCCCTGAGGGCAAAAAAGGCAAACCAGGGCAATTCCTGCCGCCCCCGCCATTGAGGAGCCCCGGCACAGGATCACAAAATTTTTGAAAAGCACGTACCTGCGGGTTTCATCCACACGGCCATAATTTCCCTGCAATTGTTTGGTGGAGGAAGGTCACCCGGCAGGAATTTTTCGGGAACCGTGGAATTAGTCAAAATATGTTTTTAAAAGGCCGGTGAGGGGTGAAGATGGGCTGGAAGAGCGGGAGCGGCATGAGCCTGATCGAGGTGGTGGTGGCTGTCGCCGTTCTGGGGCTGGTGACCGTTGCCCTGCTCCAGCTTTTTCTCACCGGCAGCGTTTTCACCGCCGTGGCCGGCCACGAGGTGGCCGCCGCCAACCTGGCGCAGGAAGTCCTGGAGGAGATAAAAAGCATTCCCTGGAACCAGATCGGAACTGCGCAGGGAGGTACGGCCGATAAGATTTTACTGGACCCTGCGGCCGGCAGTGAAAATGGAAAGTACATGTGGCACACCATTGCCCTTACCAGCGGTACGGGCGCCGGCCAGGTGAGGCAGGTCGTCGAGTACAGTGATATCAACACGGCCACCGTAAGCCTTCCCTGGGATGAGGTGCCGGACAATACCACGCGGTATATTCTGTTCCCGTGGCCCGTTTCCGGCAAAGCGCAAGGAGGTACTTCCAATACCATTGTTTTGGATAGCAGCTTAAGCCAGGAGGATGGCTACTACAAAGGTTACTTGATCGCCATCACTGGCGGCAGGGGTACAGGGCAGTGGCGAAGAGTTGTATCGTCTACCGGCAGCACGGTCACTGTGGACCCGCCCTGGAACGATGTGCCGGACGCAACTTCGGAGTACAGGATGGTCCGGGAAACATGCCCCTACCGGGTGCTCGAGAAAGGGGTGGCTGCATCCGGCGATCTGATTACGTTTGAAGTCACCGTCATCTACCAGGATCGGGGGCAGCTGCGGGAGGTATCCCTGACTACAGATAAGCTCAGGCGGTGAGGGATGTGGGCGGTGAGCGGGGCTTCACCCTGGTGGAAGCCGTTGTGGCCATGACTATTTTTTCTTTTGTGGCCGTGCTGGTGGCCGCCCTTTACCTGCACGGTTATCGAAGTTACAGCCGGGAGAGCGACAGGATCGAAGTGCAGGAAAACCTGCGGTTTGCGGCAAGTGTGATGGCGAGCAGAATAAGGCAGGCCAAAAATATTAGGGTTTACCGGGCCGACGGTACAGAGAGCACCGAAGGTACAGGGATCAGGATTGAGTTCAACAATTCTGCGGCAGGGTTTCGTTTCGATGCTGGTCATGGGGAGATCGAGGAAAAATATGATGGTGCCTGGCAGCCCCTGGCCAGCAACATTAAAAGCCTGGTTTTTAATTACGATGAAAGCAGGCAAGTGGTGACCATCAGTATTGTTGGTGAAACGGGTGAAAGCGGCCCTGTCAGCCTGTCCACAACCGTTCACTTGCGTGTTTCTCAGGATTCCCGGTAAAAAGCAGGGGGTGGCGCGTGTGTTCTCCGGCCGCAGCGGTCAGGCCCTTGTTCTTGTGCTGTTGATGACCACCTTTATTTTCCTGGTCGGAGGCGCAGCCCTGGCCTTGAGCCTCCCGGCCCGCAGAAACGCTGCGCTGGACGTTTTTCAAAAAAAGGCATACTACATCGCTGAAGCAGGAGTGGAGAAAGCGCTGGAATATATTAATACGCATCGAGAGTGGTTGCAAAGCTTACCAGTAAACCAGCGCCAACCGGTACCGTTATCAGAATTGCCGTTAATGGATTATTATGATGGTACTTTAAAAGAGGTCTACATAACAAAGTTGAGGGATATGCCTGCGGCGGCAATTAGAATAGAATCAAAAGGCAGGTTTGAGAGCGCAACAAAGAAAATAACAGTTGAAGGTTTGCTAACGAGTCCGGCTAATCTTTTACGCGGACTCGCCGTATTGCAGCCAGAAGAAAGTAGTTTTGATTTTAAAGGTAGTTTTAATTTCAATGGCGTCGGAAGTGACTTACCCAGGGCATCCATTATTTGGAATGGAGAAGTCAGTTTTGGTAACGGCACGACTTTAAAGAATGTTGATGTTTTTGCCTCGGGGAATATCAGAGACCTTGGAGGAAATAAAAGTGAAGATGTAAACTCAAATCCGAATTACCCATATATTCCTGACTTTCCCCAAATCGATATTGATTGGTATAGAAATGTTGCTGACAGTTGCTACTATGAAGACAAAACGCTTAGACTTAACAATACTCATTGTAATGGTGTAATTTTTATTGACGGCAATTTAATAATTTCTGGTACATACACAGGCAGGGCTATAATTGTTGTAACTGGAAACATTATCATTGACGGAGAACTTACCGGGGGAAGTAACGACATACTGGTCTTGATGGCTCCTAACGGGAAAGTCACGCTAGATACGCAGGGAAATAACGAGATTCATGCGTTTATAATTGCAGGTATAACAGTGAGCGATCTAAAGGGCAAACAAGAAGTAAAGGGTGGTATTTTGACAAGACACTTTAGTTTCCAAGGGGAAGGTTCTGGAAACGTAACTATTACTGCTGAGATAGAGAAGTTGCAGTCGCTATTGAATGAGACGGATTTTCTTAATGGATTTAAGAATACAGTGAAAGTTATTTCCTGGAATGAAGGAGCAGGGTAAGTTAATTATTTATTGCTATATGTTCAATTATAAGTTTAATTAGCATGTAAAGGTGGATTTGGCCAAATGAAGAGCTTCCTTCAGCACCTCCTCCCCCGTAAAACACACTTCATGGGTATAGACGTGGGTACATACGAAATAAAAGTGGCGGAAGTAAAGGTGATTGACGGCATGCCGGAAGTGGTGGCCCTGCGGCGCCGCCCCAGCCCGCAGGGGGTGTGGACTAAAGAATTCGATGAAGAGGAGCTGGTGGAAGCGCTGAAGGAAATTGCCGGTTCCGGGTTGAGGGAGGCAATTACCTGTATCGGCGGGGAAAATGTGGTGGGCCGCATCGTGCGCCTGCCGCCCATGGAAGAAAAGGAACTGGAGCAGGCCGTGCGCTTCGAGGTGGAGCGATTTGTGCCCACACCGGTGGACCAGTTGATTATCCGGTCCGTGTGGCTGGAGGAGGGGGAAGACGGGGCGGAAGAAACGCCGCGGAGAAAAACTTCCTCCCCGCGGGCGGGGGAGGAAGGAGCGAAGGGTCTGCTCATCCTGGCCGTACCGGCGGCGGTAATTTACCAGTACCACAGCATTTTTTCCCGTGCCGGGTTGCTGGTCACCGCCGTTGACCTGCAGGCTTTTGCCCTCTGGCGTCTTTTTGGCCGTGGAGCACCGGGCACGGTGGCCATTGCGGACATCGGGGCGCAGACCTCCCACCTGGTGGTGGTGCGGGAGGGAGTCATCCGGTTCCTGCGCCTTTTGCCCGTGGGCGGGAATGCCGTAAGCAACTTCCTGGCGGATACCTACGGCGTGGAATTTGCGGAAGCGGAAAAGATGAAGCTGGAGGCGGCCGCCTCCGGGGAGAATGAAAACCCCGGCTTTCCGGGGGTACTGCGGGAGGCGGATCTCTTTCACGGCGGGATCATGGAAATAACCAGGGAGCTGAAAAGGTCGCTGGAATTTTATTACACGCAGGAAAAGGACCGGGTGGAAAGGGTTATCTTGAGCGGCGGGGCGGTTAAGCTCGGGGAGCTGCCGGAACACCTCCAGGAAGCGCTGGAAATACCCGTGGAAGTGGGACTGCCGGAGATCGGGCTGCCGGATGACATCCAGTACGACCCGGCCTACGCAGTAGCCATCGGCCTGGCCTTGAGGGAAGTGGTATGATGTACCGGGTCAACCTGCTGCCGCCAAAACTGCAGCGCGAGGGTACCATCGACGTCCGCCGCCTTTTCCTCCTGGCTGGTATCACTGTTCTTCTCGCCGGATTTGTGGGGCTGTGCGTATTTTTTCCCGTGAACTATTTCCTGATGAAGAACGAGCTGGACCTGACCAGGCAGCAGATTGCCGAACTGGAACCGGTGGTTAACCGGGTGCAGGCCCTGCGAAAGGAAAGGCAGGACCTGGAGAAGGCGGTGGCCGAATACCGCACCATATTCAGGGAAAGAAAGACCTGGAGCAGCTTTATATCCGGGCTGGACTCCATTACCCCCGTGGATCTGTGGCTGACGGGGCTGGAGATTTCCCACCGGCAGGAACCGGGAGAAAGGGGTGAAGGCGGAACCGCCGGTGGCAGTGCAGGGAGCCGGCCTGCAGGTAGCCCGGACAGGCCCAATATGGTGGTCTTTAAAGGGGTTTCCCGCACCCTTTCTTCGGTGGGCGTTTTTGAGCAGCACCTGCACCAGCTCGGGGTCTTCGAGCGGCTGGAACTGAAGAAAATAAGTGCAGGAGATAACGGCCTCAACTTTGAAATTACCGGTTATCTGAGGGAGGTTTGTAGCAGTTACCAACAGGCCAACAAATATTGACAAAACATAACAAAACAGTTACCATGAAGTTATGGAACTATTAACCATCAGCAAAGCGGCAAAAAAATTAGGCGTTCATCCCAACAGCCTGCGCAACTGGGAAAAACGCGGCTTAATCAAGCCCGTCCGTTTGCCTGGAGGCCAGCGCAGGTACTCTATGGACGAACTCAACAGGCTCCTGCAGTCCGGTCAGTTGACTGACGGGCAGGAAGCAGTCGTGCTTTACGCCCGGGTATCCACAAAAAAGCAGGCCGACGCGGGCAACCTGAACCGGCAGATCGAACGGCTGCGGCAGTACGCCCGGGAAAACGGTTTTACCATCAGGGCGGAGTTCACAGACGTGGCCAGCGGCCTGAACCAGAAGCGCCGCGGTTTAGCGAACGTGCTCAAGCTGGCCGAGCAGGGCGAGTATAAGAAGCTCATCATCGAATATCCCGACCGGCTGGCCCGGTTTGGTTATGAGTATATCGAGCGGCATTTAAGGTACTGCGGCGTAGAAATAATCGCCATAGCTGAAAAAGAGCCGGAGGACGTCAATTCC
>NZ_KK365995.1:19818-39653 GCF_000686645.1 Desulfofundulus thermocisternus DSM 10259 | reverse complement strand
TGGACAATGAGCCGTTGTAGCCTTTTTGAACCAGTTCTTTGTGTATTCTTGTGCCAATATAACCCTTATTAAGCATGGCCTGGATTTCTTCCCTGTACCGATCCAGTTGTTTATCATACTTCCTGGCTTTAAATTGTGGCGGGTTGGCGTCTTTAAGGTACTTCTTAACGGTATTCCTGGATATACCCAGTGTCCGGGCTATTTTCCTGATGCTGACCCCCTGGGTATGCAGTGCTTTGATGCGTTGCCATTTGTACATGCTTACCACCTCTTTTGCCTCCCCCTCTCGAGGGAGATTTTATCATGAGGTGGGTCAGTTTTATTTGACGATCGGGGGTCAATTCTATTTTACGATCTACATTGCCGGCAAGCTTGAAATCGTCCAGCCCATAGCCAGGATTGCCTCATCCCTGGTGGTCAAGATGCTCAGGGACGAGGAAATGAAGTCACAGATACAGGCCCAGGCCGAGGCGGTGGCCGAGGCCATACAACAGGCGGCCCATGCCATTAATGAATTCACCGCTTCCTCCCAGGAACTGGCCGCCACCAGCGAAACACTGGTCCGGGAATCGCAGGAAGCAGCACAGCAGGTAAAGAGTACCACCCAGATCCTGACCTTCATCCAGAACGTGGCCGACCAGACCAAGCTCCTGGGGTTGAACGCTGCCATTGAAGCGGCCCGCGCCGGCCAGGTGGGCCGGGGATTCGCCGTGGTGGCCCAGGAAGTACGCAAGCTGGCCGATGAAAGCAGCCGTTCCGCAAGGGAGATTGAAAGGACCTTAAACCAGTTCAAGTATGCCATTGAAAGGGTCTCGGCGGGTATTGAAAAAAACAGCACCATAACCCGGGAACAGGCCGGAACGATGGAAAAAATAGCTGAAATGGTGGAAAAACTGCAGCAAATCGGCACCCGCCTCCATGAAGTGGCTTCCAGACTCTAACCGGAGGAGCGACCTGCCAGATCCAGGTAACCCGCCAGCCCGATCCCCTGGTCAAGCAGCCACTGCCTGGTATCCGGGTCGCAGAGAATGGCCAGCTCCCTCTCCCGCTGCCAGGTGTAGCTGCTCCGCCGCTCCAGTTCCTCATCCACCATGCCGGGGTGGGTCATCAGCTCCATCACCCCGGCACCATTCTGCAGCCCGGCGGCAACCAGGCGGCGAAAAGATTCCCCGGAAACCCGCTCATCAAACCAGCAGCCGCAAAAATAATCGGGGGTGGGTATACCCCGGCTTCTTATCCTTTTACGCATGGAGGAATCCAGGCTGCGCACCGGAAGCCTGTAATGCCGGGCCACGTCCAGCAGGGCTTCCAGGATTACAGGATGGCTGTGGACGTGATGGTGCGTATCCAGGTGGCTTATGCGCACTCCCGCCGCCCTGACCTTTTCCACCTGGGCCAGGAATTCCTTCCTAACTTCTTCTTCGTTCAGGAGCCCGGAGAGAAGGGCGTCCTTTTTCTTAAACCACCCCCGGTCGTCCACCATTGAGGGTACTTCCGCCAGATCGCAAACGGGCCTGCCTGCCGTGAGGCAGAGGTGCACCCCGGCAGCCTTCAGCCCACCCCGGCGCAAAACAGCCAGAGCATCTTCCGTCCCCGGCTGGTTGACCATCAGGCTGGTGCTGGTAACCGCCCCGCATTCCATGGCCTTAATAATCCCCCGGTTCACACCCGCCGTATAACCGAAGTCATCGGCGTTGATAATGAGCAGCACAGCCCTTGTCCCTCCTGTATTTCCGGCTCTGCCTATTCCTACTTGCAACCATTTGCAACCCTGGCGGGCTCAACGTCCTCTTCGTCCAAATAGCGCTTCGCTTCATTATCCCGGCTACCTCCTAGTCCTCAAAAAGCTCGTCCGCCAGCCGCTTGATAGCCCTAGCCCTGGTATCAGTGGCTTCTCTGTCCAGGGTTATATCCCGGTAAAGGCATCCACATAAAAGTCGGAACCGGGATCCGGGATATAGACTAGGTAGGGAGATGGGGCTTTCTGGTCGTAATATTCGGGCCAGATGTAAACCAGTTTCAGGGGATGCTGTTTTAAAAATTCGGCTTCTGGCCGTTTCGACCGGCACCACGTTCCGGTTGTCCGGCAGGGGAACGGGCGGACCGCTTATACCGTTGTAAAATGCGATGATCTTACCGGTCAGGGCGTCTACCTGCACCGAGCAGGCCCGGTCCATGATCGGCACGCCCTGGTGGACCTGGTTAAAGGTAAACGAGATTACCGGTAGGGGGCGTTCCTGATCTTTCAGCTTGCTCTTGTCCACCCAGGAGGGAACCCTTTCTTCTACCTCCGGGTGCACCTGCATCTCCAGCTCTGCCGGCCCTGCCCGTCATATCAATGCCAAATGCATCGGCCAGCAGCCTGGCGGCTTCCTCCGGCGGCCAGGTAGACCAGGGTGTAAACGGCCCAGCCGGGCAGGCCGAAATTTACCCCCGTGGGAATCCCATTTTCACCCAGGATCTGCATTAAAACAAAAACAGGGTTGATGTCCTGTAAAAACTCCACCACCCAGGCCAGAAAGGCCGGGTGCCAGGTTTCCGGGCTTATGGCTACCCGGGTCTGCAGCCGGTTCACTTCATACAGAAACACCGCCAGGAAACCGGTGCCCGCCGCCAGGGCGAAGGCCAGGCCGTAGGCCGTGACGGTGCTCACGCCCGTTCTTTTAAAGAAAGAAGAGCAGGCAACACCTATGCAGCCAAAGAGAAAGATGGTCACCAGGTAGAAGCCAAAAACCCCCAGCACCTGCCCCGGGGCGATGCCGCCGTACATAAAAACGATGCTGTAAAGAGGCAGGGTGGCCACCACCAGCAGCACCACAAAGGCGCAGGCAGAAACCAGCTTGCTCCAGATGATCTGCCGGGGGGTGAGCCGGGTGGTTAGCAGCACGTTCAAGGTCTGCCGCTCCCAAAGGCCTGTGATCTGGGGGAAGTGCCCATCGGCGCCGTGGTGGTCTTAAACGGCGAAATCACCGGCCCGGGCCACAACCTGCGGGAAACCCTGGTGGACAGCACCGCCCACGCGGAAATTCTGGCCTCAAGGGAAGCGGCCAGGAAATTGAGGGACTGGCGTCTGTTGGGTGCCACCCTCTACAGCACCATTGAACACTTTTTATGTTTTCTGGGTCCATTATACTTTGCTGAGGTTCCCTTCTTTATCCAGCCAGAGGCGGATACCTTTCTCTACTCTTTTAAATCTATAAACCTGGTCTCCTATCACTATAGTAACGTTCTCAAAGGCATGCCCCACGGTGACCACTGCTTTCGGACCGGTTACCACCCTGGTGGTGACCCCACTTCTGGACCCCAGCTCTCCCACATGCACATCCCCGCCAGCCTGTATCTCGCCACCGCGAAAGACCCCGGATACAGTCACCTTTTTACCGGCATGGATCCGGGAATTATAACAGCCACTTCCCACCACCCGGACATTGCCGGTAGCTATAACGGTAGAATTGTGGATGCTCGATGCTACTACATCACTTTCTGCAGACTGCTGGAAGGCAAAGGCCTGTTCCCATTCACCGGCTCGCCGGGCCAGTGTTTCGAGCTCCTGGAGGTCACGTACAGCCAGAGGGGAACGAACCAGCACCCGTTCTACTTCCCGGATAAACTCTTCCAGGCCTTCATCGGCCATTCCCGGGGGCATAGTTTCAACCTGCTTCTTGAAGGTACTGGCGGCAGCGGGAAGATGGCGGAACTTCCTCTCCAGCAACAACACTAACAGGGGACCAATACCATGTTTAAGATCGCCCTGCTTGAATGCCGGTTGATCCATCAACTGCCGGATAGCCATGATCATCTCCTGCAATCCGGCCGCCAGGGCATGAATTTGTGGCAATATTACCTGCGAAAAAGAAGGAAGCCCTCCTGCAATCACCATTGATGAGAGAATGTTCCTTCCAACCAGGACGGACCCCGTGGCATGAACCCTCGCACCGGAAACCAACCCGCCCACCCTGACATTCCCGCCCACTTCAACCACCATCCCTTCTGCCACATTACCGGCAATCAGGATATCTCCTTTAAAGGTAATGTTACCCGAAGCAAGGTCTACGTCACCTTCATGCACCAGCTCGGGTAACACGCTTACTTTTACCAGGTTGCGCCAGCGGGAGGCCACTGGACGTCCAGGCCGGGCCGCTACGGCCCGATTACCATCCCCGGTAAGCACCACTCCTTCACCTGCAGAAAGGATAAAGTCCCGGGGCGACGGCGGCACAATTACCTCGCCCTTGACGCTGGTGCCGGGACGGCCCGGCTCGGGCGGGTGTTTGATAGCCAGGATGTCTCCCGCCTCCACTGAAGTAAAAACATACCGTTCCCGGAAGTCCACCGCTTCGTCTTTTCCCGCCAGTACCGGCACCCTGGGATTTGAAGAAAAAAGCAATTCCACCCGGCCGTCTTTCCCCGGTTCTACAGGAATACCCCGGGCAATAACCACCTCCTCTTCGGTACAGGATGTAACACCGCGAAAACAGGCTTCCCAGTCTACGCCATAGTTAATCCCCAGCCGGGCTAACTCCTGCAACAGTTCGTCCCATGTAAGTGGGGGAAGGCGTTCTTCCCACTCCACTACCTTGAACTGCAGTATTCTGGAAGGCAGAAGATCTGGCAATTCCCGGTGAATTATGATCACAGGTTGCATTCGCAACACAGCTTGCAGGCCATCGGGAGATACGGATATAGACCAGTTTCCTTCTCTACGCTCTTCCACCGTTTCCACCCGTATAGCATCCTCCATAGAAACGGGGGTGGGTTGAGTGCACTCCCGCCCGTTAACAGTCAACCTTACTCCCGGGCAGGGTACCACCACCGGGTAAGGTCCCTCCGGCTGGTGCCGGACAATAATGCGCCCCTGTTTTACAAAAGCATACGGACCCGCTGTTTCTACGTCCGGAGAAGTATTATCCAGTGCACTCGCTGTTGCTGCGGGGGAGCTCCAGATGATCTCCTTTTTCATTTGGGAGCCCACCTCCTGTTAAGCATCGGGATCTGCCTTCAGGATTTCCAGCACCCTGAAAAACCCTATCAATTCCAGGTCTTCCCGAATATGATCGGGAATGCACACAATTCTCAGGGAGCGGCCCTGCCGGTAAAGATGCCTGGCCTGGTTCAGGAGCATACCTGCCCCTGAAGAGTCAATGAACTTGAGTTCCCGCAGATTTATCTCTACCACTTCCTCCGGCCGCCGCTGAATTTCCTGTTGCAACTGCTCCACGTTGCTATAATCCAGTTCACCCGACACCTCCAGAATGGCCATTTTTTCTGTCTGCCGAACTCTAATCTCCACTTTTTTCACCTGCCCTCCCCGCCACCTTCATAACAGCCAGTGTCACATCATCCTTTTGGGGAAAACCGCTGGTAAATGCCTGCAGGTCAGATAAAATGTTTCGTTTCATCCTGTCTGCATTAGCACCATTTTGAAGACAAACTATCTTCTTTAACCGTTCCAGCCCGTACCTTTGCTCGCCCGGGCCACAGGCCTCCACAAGTCCATCGGTATACAGCACCACCGCATCTCCGGCGGCAAGAAAAAATTCCTCCACCCCTGACCCGAGGTAATCTTCCAGCAGGCCCAGGGCGACTCCCCGGCACCGGGCCACTTTAACCTTTCCGTCGGATAGAAGGAGGGGAGGGTGATGTCCTGCATTGACACAGGTAAGTCGTCCGGTTATCCCATCGTAACACAGCAGGCACAGGGTGGCAAAAGCCCCGCATTTCCGCAGTTCATACCCTGCTACCTTGTTTAACAGGCGCACCGCCTCCAGAGGATGGGGATTGTTGGTAATACAGTCCCGGAGCATCTGCCGGATTGTTTCCATCAGCCGGGCAGCATGGAATCCTTTACCCATTACATCTCCGATAACGGCAAACATGGTTCTTGCATCGCAGGGGATAAACTCAAAAAAATCTCCCCCGACCTGTTCGGCAGGCAAGCAACTCCCACTAACTTCCAAACAGTAAGCCCTCAGTATCCTTTCGTTCCCCGTAATTACTTCTACCATCCTGCTCCTACCTTTCTTCTCCGGCCAGAGCGGTGTCCTGTGCCAGGAGCCCGTCAAGCCCAACCAGCCGCATCACTTCTGCTACGTCGGGCTGCGGCCTCAAAACCAGCATCCGGCCTCCTTTTTGCCGCCATTCGTTGCTAATGTCCAGCAGACTTTTCAAACCAGTTGAATCAACGAAGGAAACCCCCGACAGATCTATTTCCAATGTATGTTCCTTCACTTTCCCAACAGCTTCTTGCATTTGTACCACCGTTTCCATGTCCAGTTCACCATTCAGCACCAGCCGGCAAACTCCCCGGTCAACATAAACATCCACCTTCAGCAACAAAAATCACCCCTTTCACTGGTTTAATCCGGTCAACCCTTCCGCAGGCATAATGCCAAAGTCCAGGATCAAAACGGTACCTGACGATCCTGTATTGAGGTAGAGGCGGTCCGCATAGTAGAGCATCAGAGTAAATCCACATCCCAGTGAATTCTTGGTTGAATAATGTTGCATCAAAGTTGCCCGGGTCAGTTCACTGGTTTTAATTCCCGGACCCCGGTCCTGAACGATAATCCTGACGGTATCCCCTGACTGCCTGGCTTGCCAGCAACCGCCCCCTGCATGTTTGAGAGCATTGGCCAGCGCCTCTGTCAAGCACAAGGCAATCGCGTGCTGCCTGCGGCTGTCGAGAACAGGCAAGGCTTCCCGCATTGCCCGGCGGGCTTCCGGAATATCGCGGGACTGCCGGACCTCACCCCTGGCCAGTTCCATCCCTTCTGAGACCACTTTTTCTATTTCTCCACTACCTACCAGGTACAGACGCCCCCCCGTTACCGCTGCTATGGCCTCCCGGTAAACCTGCATCTCCTGCCGGTGCATCTTTCTTTCCTTTTCAATCACCCCGGTGATGTCTAAAGCCAGCAGCCCTCCGCTCCTGTAGTCGAACGGCACGCAATGAAGGTCAAATACCTTTTTCCCGTCAGCGCTAATGATCACCTCGCGCCGGTGTTCAGCCTGGCGGATAGCCTGGCGCATCAGCTTTTCCGTTTCTTCCATGGGCAGGCCCAGGTCAGCCTGACCCGAAAGGAAACGGAAGCGACCACTTTCATATTTCATCACCACTCCGACCTTGAGGGCATTTATTAGTTCAGATTTTTCCACCTCAGCCAGCAGTTTTTCCCTGACCAGATCCTGAAGGTGCTCCGGCAGGTGCCTGGTAACCTCATATATTAATTCGCCGGTGCTGCCGGCCAATAACTGGTACTCCTCCCTGCTGAGACGGCGGGCAGTCTCCTGCTTCCGGTGGACACACAGGATATCAAATAAATGGACGTTGTTTTTCCCTTTAAAAGATACCCCGGCCACCTCTACCCACAAGTTTTCCTGCAACCTGATTACATACCGTCCTGGAACGGGGGCTTCTGTTTCCAGACCAAACTCCGTGGTACTTAATACCAGAATGCGGGCTGGATACTGTTTCCCATACCCATCTTCCAGCAAGACCCTGACAGGGGACGAAGGCACCCGGCGAAGGGGGCTTGGCTGAATAAAATACTGGCAATCCACACAAGCACGGTCCGGTTCTTTCTGAGCGCATTCAAGACACCGTCGCATTTTTCACCATCCTTCTGCCTCTCAGCCCACAAAACGGACATTCTCCCTGCGGATCGGGGTGAAGAACCAGAACTGACAGCGGCCGCTGTACCAATCTATTCCACTGTTAGTGCCAGAACAGTACCAAACAGGGCGTTGAATATGCCTCCCCTGAAACCGAAAGCATAACCCAGCAGGATGGCCGGAATGACGTAGGCGTACCATACGGCGTTGCTGAAAACCCCCTGCCTGCACAGCAGGAGTTCATAAATTACCGGCAGCGCATAAAATACCGCGCAGCAGGTGCCGAGCAGGAAATAATGTTTTGACAGAAAACGAACGATACTTTTTCTCCTGCCGCTCATCAGGTAGTCGTCAGCACCTCCCGGTCCCGCTTCCGGAACGGCACCTCCAACTTGCTGCCGGAAACATCAAGGTTGAAAAACGCTTCCACCACCCGCGGGTCAAACTGCGTGCCCGCACAGCGGTAGATTTCCTCCAGTGCCTCACGGGTAGACATGGCCGGCCTGTACACCCGGTGCGAGGTCATGGCGTCGTAGCTGTCGGCAACCGTTAGGATACGCGCCCCCAGGGGGATGTCTTCCCCTTTCAGACCGTACGGATAACCCCGGCCGTCGTAACGCTCATGGTGGTAAAGCATCAGGAGGTTGATATCCTTCAATTGAGGTATGTAAGAGAGAATCTGAAAACTGTAGACCGGGTGTTTTTTTATTTCTTCCCATTCCTCCCCGGTGAGCTTGTCCGGCTTGAAGAGAATTCTGCCGGGAACTGCCATCTTGCCCAGGTCATGGAGTAAACCGGCCACATATATCATTTTCTGATCATTTTCGTTCATCCCAAGCTCTCTTGCCAGCATCACAGCCAGGGAAGCTACCCGTTCCGAATGGCGCGAAACCCCTTCCAGCCGGGCTTCCAGCATCCGGAAAAGAGCCCGGACAAGATGCGTTAATGAATCCACGATATCACCTCAAAATGGGAACATGGGCAGGAGAATGCAGCGGCAAAACAGGAAGGAACTAACTGGAGATAAATAAAGGAGGGGAGCGCAGTGAGGGGATAATAGCGTTATCTGTTAATATCACCATTACATGGCATATAAGGCAGAGATTACCCCCCCCCCCGAACGTATGTACGTAATGTTATAGTTTGTCCAACCATAACAAAGCCCCCATTCCATAAGCCCTTTGTAATACGTCAATTTGTTAATGATAAATTCAGGTTCATCTTCCAGGGTCCAAAGTAAAAAGCTACAGGGAGAAAAGCATCTGCCCTGTAGCTACTTTTCTCCCCTGCAACCCAGCCGTCATAGCTCCCCACCCAGGTGTTTTGCGGGGAACCTTAGACCTGCGGCTTTGCGTCCCCGGCTTTCGCACGGGTTTGCCCTCCGGGAGTGAATTTATTTGCTGTTTATCTACTTATTTTAGAACTAATTCTATTGAATCAGCATAATTTTCCTGTGTCAAGCAAATAATGCAACTTTATGTCGAGTCCATGTCAAAAAGCAGATATCCACCAATGCAGTATTTTTCACAAACAGATGACAGTTACAGGTATCCTGAATGGTATAGTAAAGAGCGTAAGCGTAAAATACCCCCCCCTTGCATTCAAGGTGGGGGCTAAAACAAGCTAATTATTCATCTCCCCTGCTATGAGCACGTTGTCAGGCGTTACTACGGGATAGTTGATAAGCCCGTTTTCCGCTATATCCCCCGCCAGTTCCTCAAGGTTGCCCATGTCTTTCCGGACGCGGTCGATAATTTTGATGTCGGCAATTCTAACTCTTCGAACTTTATCCAAGCCGAACACCTCCATGAAAACCAGCTTCTAGGTACGCCAGCATTTCCGCTACCTGTTTATTCACCGCATCGTAACTCACCCGGACGATCGACAGGCCGTACTTCTCGGCCATGTCAACCTCTTCTCTGATGAAAAAGTCCATCACGCTTCGCCCCCGGAAAAAGAAAAAGCCCGGCACTGAACCGGGCAAAAAATGGGAAGAGGGGAGGCTTCTGAAAAAAGCCAGCCCGCCGCCCATCCGGGCCGGGGCTTTATGCCCAACTGACCGTCGCGGGCGGGCCAGCGTAAGTTTTATATAAGCACAATAGTGTTATTTTTACTTTTACCATCTTCCAAGATTATTACTCTTATACATTTAACGCGGCACTACTCCGAGGCACCGCGCTATTAAAAGCACCGTCCCGAGCCACAGGGCCGGGCGAAGGAACCACGTTTCCACGCGCGAGCCGGTCTCGAAGGTGAACGGCCACGGCAGTACTTCCCTCAATGACCACCTCCTCCCGAAAGACCACGTCCACCATACCCCCTGGGGGTTGAAGGAATCCAGCACCAGGTGGCTCGTCTCGGCGAGATACCCGGTAATGCGCCGGATCCTGCGGATGGGGGATTCCTCGTAGGTCTTGACTTCTATTTCGTCCCCGCAGTCGGTTAAAACAATTTTGGCAATGCTCTTTCTCTGCCGGGCAAAGGTTTCTTTCTCTTCGGCTATCAGCCGGTCCACGAGTTCCTGTTCAATGGTACCGTTGACGATTATTTGCAACACAAGCACCTCCCAACAGAAAAAGCGAAGATAATATTCTGTCTTTATGAATCCAAATTATCTGTTATAATTAATTGTAGGGTGATTGATTATGAAAACAACCTTATATGTCAACCGGAAACTTTTGCGCGAAGCCATGGAACTGGCGGGGCTGAAAGGGATTACCGAAACCATCGAAGCGGCCCTTACGGAATTCGTCCGCCGCAAACGCCTGGAAAAACTTGCGGCGAGCCTGGGCAGGGTGGATCTGGCGCTGAACGATTCCGCTCTTGAGGAGATCCGGCGGGATGAATGAACGGTTTCTGGTCGATACCTCGGTCTGGATCGAAGCCCTGCGTCCCGGAGGGCAGCAGGAAATCGTCAACTGGTTAAAGGAAGCGCTGCTCCTGGAAACCGTGGTCCTCGCCCCTCCCGTCAAGACGGAAATCCTGCTGGGTGCCAGAAACGAAAAACAGTTTGCCGAACTGAACGAAATGCTGAACGCACTCCCACTGCTCGAAGGGGAACACGAAGTATGGGAACGCGCCGCCTCCCTCGGGTTCCGCTTGCGGCGTCAAGGCCTGGTGATTCCACTGGTCGACCTTGTCATCGCTTCCTGGGCGTTCTACCATTCCTGTACTCTCGTCCACCGCGACAGGCATTATGACCTGATCGCAAACGAATTCCCGGAACAGAAGTTCCTGAGCTTCACGGAGCGTTGACAAAAACGGATCTCCGCAAGCAGACCTCTTCCGGAGGAACTTAATTGGAGTTTAGATATCTAAACTTTTCGTAGCTATTATTCCGTTCCGTTCCGCCCGCACGCCTGAAGGGAAACAGGCGGAACGGAACGGAAAAGTCAGAGCACGAAATCCGCAACGGCGTCGTCGATGTCGTCCCTGACAGCGGGACCGGAACTCTCACCGCCCGGCCCGCTAACTCCGGGTTTCACCTGACCCCGGACCGCCAGTTCCAGGAGCGCGTCGAGCTTCTGAAGGCACGGGGCCCCGAAGCGGGCGTACCAGGTCACCGCGCGGGCCACGTAGCCGGCCCGGTCGGCCTGGACGTCCAGCACTCCCGCCACGTCCGGTGGCACCCTGAACTTTATGCGGCAGGACTTGTCGGCCACTATGTGCCACACCTCCAGCACCGGCCGTTCCTGCCCTGCGCGGCAGGAACGGCCTTTTCCGTGCCACACCCCCGCGCGGGTTATCCCTGCCCGTGGCACGATCGCGCGGTAAAGCGGGTTTAGTCCCCGCCGTTACCGGCTTTCCCCCGTAGCACGGCGACAAGACCCTTGGCCAGGAACCCGGCGGCGTTCGCGAACTGTGAGTCGGGCAGCACCTCGCATTTCGCCAGGCGCGACACGGCACCCTGGACCAGGGTGGCGCCGCCGCCCGCCAGGAACACCAGGCAGTCGCTCCACCGCCGCGCCACGCGGGAAGCCACCAGTTCGGCCAGCTGTGCGGATTTCGCCGCGGCCGTCCCCGGTACGTCGAATTTCCTCCGCAACAACAAGACATCGCACCAAAACCACCTCCTGTAAAAAAGTTGCGGGCCGGGAGTTTTCCCGGCCCGGACGATATACCTTCTGCGGCCGAACCGTGCGACCGCAGGGAAGATATTTTTATCCCGGCCGGACCGCCCGCCAGCCGCGCCGCCCTCCCCGGGCGGGAGGACGCAGTGAACGCTCTCATCGGATAGATTTTGCAGTACTTCCAGCACGTGGCCGACTATGAAACAGTGGTGGCTCACGAAAAATCCCTCCGAAAGAAAAAACCGGGCGGTTTTTTCGTTTTTTCTTTCAGAACCGCCCGGCAGAAAAAGCGGCGCACTTCGGCCAAAAAGGGCAGACTAACCCTCTATCGGTTATGATGAAACTTTGACCGTATTGACTGTGGATAACTTCACCTTTGGTGCAATAACAACTTGTTGTTACTTTGGAAGATGTATGTTATAATATGTCAAGTAAAACACATGTTTATTAAACCTGTTGGTAACAAAATATTAGTTGATTGATAAAACTTTTGTCATACGGCTGGTGCCGGTACACGGGAGGGCAAAAATTGATCAAATTTGAAGAAGTTACAAAAAAATACGGCAACCAGGAAGTGGTAAAAAACATCAATATGCACGTTCGCGAGGGCGAATTCATGGTGCTCATCGGCCCCAGCGGGTGCGGCAAAACAACCACCTTAAAAATGATCAACCGGCTGGTGGAGCCAACTTCCGGGCGCATTTTAATCCGCGACCAGGATATCATGGACATGAATCCGGTTAAGCTCAGGCGGGAAATAGGTTATGTAATTCAACAAATCGGCCTGTTCCCCAACATGACCATTGAACAAAATGTGGACCTGGTGCCCCGACTCCTGAAATGGGACAAGGAAAGAAGGGCCAAGCGCGTCCGCGAATTGCTGGAACTGGTGGACATGGACCCGGACCTTTACGCCCACCGCTACCCCAACGAATTAAGCGGCGGCCAGCAGCAGCGCATCGGCGTGCTTCGTGCCCTGGCCGCCGAACCGTCCGTCATTTTGATGGACGAACCCTTTGGCGCCCTTGACCCCATTACCCGGGAAAATCTCCAGGATGAGCTGAAAAACCTGCAAAACAAACTGCACAAAACCATTGTGTTCGTCACCCACGATATGGACGAAGCTTTAAAGCTGGCCGACCGCATAGCCATCATGAAGGACGGCCGGATCGTGCAACTGGATACTCCCGAAATGATCCTGAGGAAACCGGCCAACGAATTCGTGCTGGAATTCATCGGCAAGCACCGGGTGGCCGGCGGTGGCCCTGCCACAGTTGAATCCGTGATGAAGTCCAACCCGGTGATCATCGGGCCGGAACGGGGTGTGGAGGAGGCCCTGGCCTTGATGAAGCACAAGGGGGTAAATACCCTGCTGGTGGTGGAACAGGACAAGCGCCTCGTGGGCGTGGTGACAGTGGAAAAACTGGACAAAAATCGCCGGCGGGCCAGTACGGTGAAGGAGTTGGTGGAAACCGACATACCGGTGGTGGCAGCCGGATCCCCGGCTCGGGAAGCCTTTAACACGCTTACCGCCAACAAGCTGGACTACCTGCCCGTGGTGGACGAAAAAAAGCGCCTGCTGGGCCTGGTAACTAAAACCAGCATTGTCAACGCCCTGGCCAGCTTCGTTTGGGAGGAGGAAACCGCGTGAACCCGCTGCTGGAGCTGTTAACCCGGAGCTGGGCGGACATCCTTGTGGCTACCTGGCAACACGTATACCTCTCCCTGGGGTCGGTGGCCCTCGGCGCCCTGGTGGCCGTCCCCCTGGGCATCTGGCTGTCCAGCCGCCAAAATATCGCCCGGGTGGTGTTGAGTATAGCCGGCACCATCCAAACCATCCCCAGCCTGGCCTTTTTCGGCTTCACCCTACCCGTTTTGGGCATCGGCGTCCTGCCGGCCATGGTGGTTCTATTCCTTTATTCCTTGCTGCCGATTCTGCGCAACACCTATACCGGAATCAGGGAAGTCCCGGGAGAATTGATTGAAGCGGGGCGCGGAATGGGCATGAACGACCGGCAACTGCTGTTCATGGTTAAACTGCCTATGGCACTGCCGGTAATAATGGCAGGACTTAGAATTTCCTCCGTTTACATCATCAGCTGGGCCACCATCGCCGCGCTTATCGGTGCCGGCGGGCTGGGCGACCTTATCTGGGGTGGCATGAACGTGTACGACATATGGCTAATCCTAGCCGGGACCATTCCGGCGGCCCTGCTGGCTCTGTTGGCCGGCTTTACCCTGGGACGGCTGGAGAAAGCCGTTACGCCGCGGGGCTTGAGATCAACATAAAATAAAAGATTGCCGGGCAAAGAGGTGAATGGCATGGGCCAAATTTTGCAACTTACGCTGGAGCACCTGTGGTTATCGACCGCCGGAGTACTGGTCGCCGGCCTGGTGGGCGTACCTCTGGGCATATTACTGGTGCGGGCCCGCGCGTTGGCCGGTCCGGTCATGAGCCTCGTGGACGTGTTGCAGACCATTCCCAGCCTGGCCATGCTGGCGCTGGTCATGTTTTTCCTGGGCCTCGGCAATAACAGCCTTATTGCCGCGCTTTTCGTTTACGCGCTGCTACCCATTCTCAGAAATACGTACACCGGCCTGGCCGGCGTCAGCCCGGACCTGTTGGAAGCGGGCAAGGGCATGGGCATGACCGGCTGGCAATTGCTGCGCCAGGTTCAGCTACCCATCGCCCTGCCGATTATTTTAGCCGGCTTTCGGGTGGCCATGGTTACCGCCATCGGCATTGCCACCATCGGCACTTTAATCGGTGCCGGCGGGCTGGGCGAACCCATCTGGAGGGGCATTCAGCTGGCAAACACTCTCATGATCATGACGGGGGCCGTTCCCGCCGCCCTGCTGGCCATCATCACCGACGTATTGCTGGGCGGGCTGGAAAAGGCACTGGTGCCGAGGGGGTTGCGGGCTAAAAACATTTAATGACTATGCAAAAGGGGAGTGACTGATGAAAAGGAAAGGGTTGTTGCTTGTAGTAGCCTTGCTTGCCGCTGTGTCGCTTATTGTGGCGGGATGTGCCGGGGAAAACACCAAAAGCGCGGGTGGAAAAGTTGTGGTGGGCTCCAAAAACTTTAACGAGAATATCATTCTGGGTGAAATGCTGGCCCAGCTGATCGAAGCCAAAACCGACCTGCAGGTGGAGCGCAAGCTGAACCTGGGCGGGACGCTGGTTTGCTTCAACGCCCTGAAAAACGGCGACCTGGACCTGTACCCGGATTACACCGGCACAGGATTGATGGCCATCCTGAAACAACCCGTGGAAACCGATCCGGATAAGGTTTACAACTACGTGCAGGAGCAATACAACAAAAAATTCAAGCTTAAATGGATGAAACCTTTCGGTTTCAACAACACCTATGCCATTGCGGTACCCCGGGAAACTGCCGAAAAATATAACCTGGAAAAGGTGTCGGACCTGGTGCCGCTGGCCGGGAACATGGTTTTCGGCGCCGAGCAGGAGTTTTTCAACCGGCCCGATGGTTATGACGGGCTGGTCAAAACTTACGGGCTCAAATTTAAAAACACTAAATCCTTTGAAACCGCCCTCAAGTACCAGGCCACGGCCCAAGGCAAAATTGACGTGACGGACGCCTTCAGCACCGACGGTGAATTGATCACCTACGATTTAAAGATTCTGGAAGACGACAAGAAATTTTTCCCGCCCTATTTTTGTACGGCCGTAGTGCGGATGGACACGCTGGAAAAGTACCCTGAACTGGAAGATATACTGAACCTGCTGGCCGGCCAGATCAGCGACGAGGAGATGCAGCAACTCAATTACCAGGTGGCGGAAAAGGAGCGCGACGCCAAGGAAGTGGTGAGAGAGTTCCTGGAAAGCAAGGGCATCATTTAATACCGCGTTCCGTCAAAGACCCCTGCTTTGCGCGGGCAGAGGTCGACAAGTTCTTCCGGCAGAAACTCATCAGCCATGTAGACTCCGTGGCCGTTAAGACCGTGTATTCCTGGCTGCTCCACCAGACGCGGGAACGCTTTGGGGTAGCGGCTGGCGAAGCAGAGCTTGTAGCCCCTCTTTTCCAGTTCTTTGTCCAGGTCGTCCAGCAGAATGTTGGCCAGGAGCGGGCTTAAAGGTCCACCCTGCGGCGTCCCTTCCGCCGTTTCCATGACCACTCCGTTCACCATGACGCCTGCGGTAAGATAGCGGCGGATAAGAGTGAGTACCCTTTTATCCGTGACTTTCCGGGCTACCCGGGCCATGAGTATGTCGTGGTTTACCCGGTCAAAGAATTTCTCTATGTCCAGGTCCACGGCCCATTCGTATCCTTCTTCTACGTACTGACGCGCTTTCCTTACCGCGGCATGGGCTCTTTTCCCGGGCCGAAACCCGTAACTGGCCTCTGAAAATTGCGGGTCGAAAATAGGCGTCAATACTTGCAGGAGAGCCTGCTGGATCAGGCGGTCCATTGCGGTAGGTATCCCTAAAAGCCGTTTGCCTCCCCCGGGTTTCGGGATTTCGACCCGGCGCACGGGCATAGGTCTGTAGGTACCTGCGAGCAGTTCCTCCCGGATGCGCGCCATTCGGCACGGATCTGGTCCCGAAGCCGTTCGGTCGGGATGCCATCTATGCCGGGCGCGCCTCCGTTCCGCTCTACCCGCTTCAGGGCAGCCAGCATGTTGCCCCTGGCTACCACCTGTTCCATCAGGCCGCTATTCTGGCCTCCGCGAGGTGCCGTCCCGCTTTGTGCCGGAGAAGGACTCGGCCCTCCCGCGGTCCCCCGCGGCTTCACCACTTCCTCCCGCGGGCAGGCCCCTTCCGGGGTTTTCTGCTGTCTTCGCCCTCCTCGCGAACGCACCGGTCTCACCTCTGACTTGATGTTCGGGCCTTCCCCTGGAGTTCATGACCCCCAGGGTACTATGCCCTCTGCTGACTCCTGCCGGTTCAGCCGTGCCTTTCGACACGGGTTACCAGCTTTGACTGGCTTATCCGGCAGGCCTCCCCGGGTAAGAGCGTTAACCTTCACCCCGTGCCCGCCCCATATACTCTACCGTCCCTTGGCAGCCTGGGATTTCGCTGTGTCATGCCAGCTCATCCGAACGGTCTAGCCTCTTATGGGGTTCTTGTTCATCGGGCCGTGGTTTTGCCTCCGGCTTCCTTCGGATTCCACCTCGCGATGGACACCCTTGCCTTTGGCTAGCAGACTCGTGCTGCCTCGCCTGCAGTGGACTTTCACCACCAAGTTAACGCCCATGCCGGGCGCACATGCAAAAGGCCTCCCGGTTTGACGGGGGGCCTGTAGCAGGTGTTTCGCCGGTTACCGCAGGAGTTGCAGCACTTGTTGCGGTACCTGATTTGCCTGGGCCAGCATTGCGGTCGCGGCCTGGGCGATGATACTGTTCTTGGTGAACTCCATCATTTCTTTGGCCATCGTTGCCACTGGATGTTTCCATCCAGACCAGACTATATCTTCACCCTCAGCGCCCTTTATGCTGTTTGTATTAAGGGCCTGTTCGGGGCCGGGTACTTCGGGCGTGGAGTTCTTACACCCTACGGGCTTCATCACCATAGCGCCAGTTTCACTATTCGTACCTGCCGCCACAGGTGGTATGCCCTAGTCGTTGAACCTTCCCCAACCTTTCGGTACAGGGGCTCGGCTGCTGATTGCCCAATCCTCCCGGCTTTTCTACCGTTCACGCCCGCCCTTTCGGGCCACGTTGTCGGGCGGGAGGCTCTAAGGGTTTCCCAGCAATTCACCCGGTGATACTCCTGGCCGTTACCAGCCAGGACGACTGTGCCTCAAGCCTTAAGCGGCTTCGGCATAATCAACGTCGCGGATGCGGGACTCGGCGGCGGAGAGGTTTTCTGAAGCTGTGCCCAGGTTGTTGATCGTGTGCTCAAGTCGGTTCTGGTAGGCGCCCATCTGCGAGCGGGCCGTGGAGACGATGTTAATGGCGTTGTCGATGGCGGTGATGGCTTTCGAGGCGTTGTCCTGGGTATTAACCAAGATGCCCTTCTCCACCGTGGCCTCCTCGATAATCTGGCCGTCGGAGCTAGTGGTGGCCGCCGTGGACTCCGCCGCCACGACGTCAAGCAGGGCTGTAGGCAAGGAGGTGTCCACGTCCAACGCGTTAATGCTGGTCGTGTCCAGGGTGACGTTCAGGCCGTTAGTGAAGGCCACTGCATTGGCCAGGTTGGTGCTGGTGACGGATTTGGTCTCGATTGCCGTGCCGTCCTCGCTGTACAGGGTGAGGTCGACGGCGGCGTTAGTACCTGTGCCAGTGGTGGCAGTACTACCAAATCCTAAAGTGGAAGAGGCATCTCCTGTTACACTAATACTTACATTTGACCCCTTATCTACAGTGGTGAATATCAGTTTGCTGTTACTGAGGGTACTGCTATCGATCGAAACAACGACCTCCCCCTTCAGAGAGGTAGCATCGATTTTTTGCTGTATTGCAGCTACTAATGCATCGGGAGTATCGTATGTCCCAGAAGAAATTGTAATGTTTACCCCTGTACCACCATTGAGGGAAATAGTTAAAGTTGCATCAGAACTCAGAGTTAGACCACTGCTTAAATCGATATCGCTTCCCTGGACCGTTGCGGCAGTGGCAGCCGTGGTCACAGTACCACCAATTTTGTAGGTACCCGTCTTAATTGTGGCGTTAGAGCTCAAAGTACCCCCCTGGACTGCACCGGATTGAGCTACAGAAACGCCCTGGTGGGCGGTGAGGCCCAGGGTGTAGGCGTCGAAGGCGCCGAAACTGACGCTGATGCTCTGACCCTCATTGGCCCCGATCTGGAACACCTGGTTCTTAAAGCCGCCGGCCAGCAGGTTTTTGGTGTTGAACTCGGTTGTGTTGGCAATGCGGGAAAGCTCCTTGGCCAACTGGTCGACCTCTTTTTGAATCTGCTGACGGTCGCTGGCGGTGGCGCTATCGCTCGACGCCTGCACGGCCAGTTCCCGCATCCGCTGCAGGATGGAGTGGGTTTCGTTCAGGGCGCCTTCAGCGGTCTGGAGGAGGGAAATACCGTCTTGAGCATTCTTAGAGGCCATATTGAGGCCCCGGATCTGCCCGCGCATCTTCTCGCTGATAGCCAGGCCCGCCGCGTCGTCGCCGGCGCGGTTGATCCGAAGGCCCGATGAGAGCTTCTCCAGCGACTTGCTGGCGGCGGTGTTTACGCTTGACAGCTGACGATAAGTATTTAGCGCCGCGATGTTGTGGTTAATGATCATAGTGTTCCCGGCTTCCCTGGAAAGCTTCAGCTTTCCCTGCCGCAGTGTGCGGGAGGCAGGTATTACCTGCCGGAGAAGCCGAAATACTCACCTCCTGTGATTTATTTAACCTCCCCGTCCATGAGAGAGGCATGTGCCTTAAGTGGTTTCTTCCTGCTGTTCCCTGTCCTTTTCTACCAGTTCGGCCCGTACAATGTGGACGTCTTTCGGTGCTTCGATGCCGACACTCACCTGGTTTCCTTCTATCTGCAGAATCACCACCTTTACCCGGCCGTCGATGATGAACGCCTCTTCTTCCTTGCGGGTAAGGACCAGCACCTTCCCACCCCCGTCCCTGGCACCTGTTTCCGCTTCCCTGCTTTCCGCTGCGTTCACTAATTACAATCGACATGTCTCACGCAGACTTTAGAGTCCCCGGCAAAGGAGTGGAGCTTATATGCAAATTGCCGAAACCAACCTCACCTTCCGCAAGACGCCGGCCCGCCGGAGCAGGACATATAGTCCTGCACCACGCCGACGCAAGCCGGTGTACCGTCCACGATGTCCATCAGTGGCATTTGAACAAAGGCTGGACCGGTATAGGTTACCACTTCTTCGTTAACAAGGCCGGCCGGGTTTACCGCGGCAGGCCAATCGACACCGTCGGCGCCCACTAAGCTGAAACGCAACGCTTAGAAGAACTTGAAAAAAGGCTTAAAGCAGTCAGCACCGAAAATGACCGGTTAAAAAGGCTCTTAGCAGAGAAAGAGCTGGAGCTGGCTATTTTTAGAGAGCTAAGGGATAGAGTAAACCCTCGTTAGCCGACAAAGTCGCCATAGCAGAAAAGTGGATTTCCCAGGGTTATAGCGTTCGCCTTGTTCTCGGCTTTGTCGGCCTGCCCCTCTCCACCTACTATGCTTTTAGACACCTATGCTGTTTGCATTATGTCCCGAAGGAGACATGGTAG
>NZ_KK365995.1:0-19723 GCF_000686645.1 Desulfofundulus thermocisternus DSM 10259 | reverse complement strand
CTCGCGAACGCACCGGTCTCACCTCTGACTTGATGTTCGGGCCTTCCCCTGGAGTTCATGACCCCCAGGGTACTATGCCCTCTGCTGACTCCTGCCGGCTCAGCCGTGCCTTTCGACACGGGTTACCAGCTTTGCCTGGCTTATCCGGCAGGCCTCTCTTCATCCCGCGCCCGCCCCATTTACTCCGCCGTCCCTTGGCAGCCTGGGATTTCGCTGTGTTTCGCCAGCTCATCCGAACGGTCTAGCCTCTTATGGGGTTCTTGTTCATCGGGCCGTGGCTTTGCCGCTGGCGCACCGATCCGATTCCACCTCGCGATGGACACCCTTGCCTTTGGCTAGCAGACTTTTTTCAGAAACCCTTACTAATAAGTATTTTTCTTTTACAATCTCTAAATTAACGGATGTCTCCCGATTTATCTTAAACTCTTTTCTTTAAATTCTCTACGTGACTCTCAGTTAAATGAGCATTTATGCTGCGAAGTTTTATGAAGTTTAAAACATACAAGGGTTTACTCATCTATTTTTCCTCCTAGTAAACCGTCCAAAGATACTCTTCCCCTTTGAAGCAAATATTTATCTAGATCTTTTGTGGCTTTCGAAGGCCAAGAACTTTTCACTGTATCAACTTGATAGGAGAGCATATTTATAATGCCGCTTCACTATATCGTTGACCGCTTCCGAAATCTCCGTGTTCTGCCGACCCTGCCCCTCTACCATCTGATGAAGCTGCGCGAGTGAGGCGCTGATCACTTCCACTACCTGTCGCAAAGTGCTCTGATATCGCGTCAGCTTCTGCATGACTACATAGCCGTATTTTTTATATACCGCTTTATGGCACGATTTTTATTTTTTAAAGGTAATCGGCAATTGATGACGAATAAATGCCAAAAAATAATTAAAGAATAACGCCTAAAAATTAACAAGGAAGGTATTAAAAGAATGAGTACCGGAGAAATGTCGTTTTCTCGCCCGTTTGAAATTGGCAGGAAAGCCGAAGTCTCCATCCGTTTATCTGAATTTGAAATCCCGCCCATCCAGGATGTTCTGGTGGTTGGCAAGAAGGCACCAATTGGCCCAGAGGCGGTGAAGCGAATGGTGGACGCGCTTTCCCCGGAGCAATATGTGGTCATCCGGCTGGAACATGATGTCTTTGAAGCTGCCGTGCTCAAGAAATCACTGCTTAAATTTATCCCGCAGGATAAACTCCTGCCCATTATCTTGAAAGAGTGTTCTGCCATCGCCACCGAAGATTCTGTAATAAAAGCCCAGTTAAACATTGTGGTCCAGGTAAACAAGGTGGTGGACTTATAATGACCACCGTGGAGAATATCATGAACAGGAGGATAATCACTGCTTCCCCATTTGATAGTGTCAGAAAAGCGGCAGAGATGATGAATGAATTTAAAGTCGGCTGTCTACCCGTTATAGAAAGTGGACAACTAGCTGGTATTATCACTTCCAGGGATATAAGGTGTTCTCACCCTAACCGGCTGGTCATTGATGCTATGAGCAAAGATTTGATAACTGTGACGCCTTCGTGTTCCATCTGGGATGCGGCTGAAATAGTAGAGCGCTATAAAATAGAGCGCCTTGTGGTTGCTGAAGACGGGAAATTACTGGGAATAGTGACCAAGCTGGAACTCTATCATGAATTGGGTAAGCATTTTGATACGCTGACTGGTTTGAATAGGGCAGAATATTTATATTATATTACCGGTAAATTAATCAGGAACAATATTGCCTTATCTATTGTTTTCATTGACCTGGATGGTTTTGGGGAGGTCGACAAAAAATACGGCCATATTATAGGTGATGAAGTTTTGTACCGTGTCGCAAATATTATAAAAGCCCATGTTGATGAAAAACTCGATTATCCGTGCCGCTATGCAGGCGATGAGTTTGCCGTGGTTACTGTCAGGCCTGCAAGCACGGTTGAAGAATACGCGCTCAAAATAGTAAACGCCATCGCCAGTTATAACTGGGACGGCGGGATGAAAATTACAGCATCAGCAGGTGTGGTTAACTGTCAACCGGCAATAAAAAGTGATTGCGATATCCGGGAATTTGTCAATATTGCAAGCCTCGCTTCTACTAAAGCAAAAAAGAAAGGAGTCCCAGTGTTCACAGTTTTTTACAATAAGGAGTAATATTTAACAAACTTGCACCGGACCAGTACAGCCACGGTCACCACTCTCCCGCGCTCTGCCCCTGCTCCGGCGGCAATTCCCGCAGCGCGATCTCCACCGGGGTTACCGGGTAGAGTTCTTTACCCGGCATGGCGGCCCCCAGTTCCTTTAAGCGTCTGGCCCCCGGCACCAGCCGGCTTTCCCAGGAACCAACGGCATTGTTGAAGGACTGGGTGGCCTTTTGCAGGCCATCTTTTATTTTAGCCAGATGTTGGGCAAACTTGCACACCCGCTCGTAGAGCTCCATGCCCGCCTCCGCAATCTGCCGGGCGTTCTCGGCCATCTGGTGCTGCTGCCAGCTCAAAGCCACGGTTCGCAAAAGGGCAATCAACGTGGTGGGCGTGGCCAGCAGCACCCGGCTGGCCAGGGCATCCTCAATCAAGTGGCGGTCCTGCTCCACGGCGGCACTGAAAAAGGACTCCCCGGGAAGGAAAAGCACCACAAAGTCGGGGCCGGAGGAAAACTGGCTCCAGTAAGCCCTGGAACCCAGGGACTGCATGTGCGCCCGCACAGCCCGGGCATGTTTTTGCATGGCCAGGCGCCACGCATGCTCGTCGCCAGCTTCAACGGCCTCCATGTAAGCCTTCAGGGGAACCTTTGCATCCACCACCACCGTCCTGCCCCCGGGAAGTTTTACCACCAGGTCAGGGCGCAGCCGCTCCCCTTCCGTTTCCACCGAAAATTGCTCCACAAAGTCACAGTACGGGGACATCCCCGCCACCTCCACCACCCGGCGCAGGGTTATTTCCCCCCATCTCCCCCGGACCTGGGGAGTTTTCAAAGCGTTAACCAGGTTGCTTGTCTCCCTGTGCAGCAGCTGCTGGGTCTGGCTGAGTTCCTGCAGCTGCCTTTTCAGACTTCCATATGCTTCCTGACGGGCGTTTTCCATGGCCCTTACCTGAGCCTCGTAACGGGCCAGCTCTTCTTTCAGAGGCCTGATCAGGGCGTCAATGGCTTCCTGGCGCTTCTGGAGATCGCCCCGGGCTTCCACCACCACCCCTTCCAGCACCTGGCGGGCCAGCTCGATAAAAGCCTGGTTGTTATTTTTCAAAGCTTCGGCGGAGAGGGCTTTAAACGTATCACCAAGGCGCGCGGTAGCTTCGGCAAGGAGCTTTTTCTGCTCGGCAAGGTTGTTCCTGGCTTCTTCCAGGGATGTTTCCGCCCTCACCCTGGCCTGGTGTTCCTGCGCCACCTGCTGGCGCAGAACGGCCAGCTCCCGCTGCAACTGCTCTACCTGCTGGCGCAGCTCGCCACTTATGCTTTCCGCGGCCGCCGCCCTGCTCCGGGCGTCCACCACCTCGGCCGACAGGGCACGCACGCGGCTGCCGGCCAGCAGCCAGCCGGCCAGCACCCCGGCAGCCAGACCTGCCAGCGCAAATAAAACTTCAGCCATGGGTACCAACTCCTTTCCACCGGCATCAATTTTACTTTAGCCCGGTTGCGGGAGCATGAATACCTGTCTTGCAAAGAAACTGGTTGACAAACAACCAGTAATAAAAATATACTTAAATTAAACAATTATTTAATTATGGAAAGGGGGGCTTCTTACGAACAGGCATTCTCCCAACAACGATATCTGTGATACCTACTGCACATCTGGAACCACCGGAGATTTAAAGGACAAGGTGCTGGAAGTGGCCGGCCTTTCCGAGCTGTTCAGGGTGCTGGGAGATGAAACCCGCACCAAGATCCTCTATCTTTTGTCCCACAGGGAGCTCTGCGTGTGCGACCTGGCGGAAATTCTGGAAATGAGCCTGCCAGCCGTCTCCCATCATCTCCGGCTGCTGAAGGCAATGCGCCTGGTGAAGTACCGCCGGGAAGGCAAAATGGTTTATTACTCCCTGGATGACGACCATATTGTCAACCTGATCCGCGAAGCCCAGGCGCATTTTGCGGAAGAACGTTGAAAGGAGCATGTCCCATGCGCTACACCCTGGTTGGCCTGGACTGCCCCAGCTGTGCAGCCAGGATAGAACACGCACTGCAGCAGATTAAGGGCCTGGAGCATGTTACCATTAACTTCACCGACCTCACTCTGGACTTACCCCCGGAAAGGGCGGAAGAGGCGCGGCAGGCCATAAACCGGGTAAAACCCGGGGTAAAACTGGTAAGAACCGGTAGCCCGGGAATACCGGAAGAGAACGGGGAAAACAGGAGAAACCTGTACCTCACCGGCCTGGCGGGTGCTTTCCTGGCTGCCGGCATCATTTTTCAGGAAATCCCGCACCCGGCCCCCTTTTCCTGGACCGGGTACACCATCCTCATGGTCGCATACCTGATTGCCGGCCGGAACGTGCTGTTAAAGGCCATAAAAAATCTTGTCCGCGGGAAGTTTCTGGACGAACATTTTCTCATGTTCGTGGCCACCCTCGGAGCCATAGCCATTAACCAGCTACCTGAAGCGGTGGCGGTGATGTTCTTTTATTCCCTCGGGGAGTATTTCCAGGAAAAAGCCGTTAACCGCTCCCGCCGCTCCATAGCCGCCCTCCTGGACATCCGCCCGCCTTTTGCCAGCCTGCTGGTTAACGGGGAAATAAGGCAGGTCCAGCCGGAAGAAGTGACGGCGGGCCAGGTTGTTGTGGTCCGCCCCGGCGAAAGGATCCCCCTGGACGGCGAGGTTCTGGAAGGGGAATCCCTTGTGGATACCGCGGCGCTGACGGGAGAACCGGTACCACGCCGGGTGGAAAAAGGAGATGAAGTTCTGGCCGGCATGATCAACGGCCAGGGCCTTCTGACCATCAGGGTAACCAGGTCATTTAAGGATTCTTCCCTGGCCCGCATCCTGGAACTGGTGGAAAATGCGGCGGCCAGAAAAGCCCCCGTGGAAAAGTTCATCACCACCTTTGCCCGGTACTACACACCGGCGGTGGTGCTGGCTGCCCTAGCGCTGGCCATTCTGCCTCCGCTGGTGGTCCCCGGCGCCACCCTGTCCCAGTGGCTTTACCGGGCGCTGGTCTTCCTGGTCATTTCCTGCCCCTGTGCGCTGGTCATTTCCATTCCCCTGTCTTATTCCTGCGGCATTGGCCGCGCCTCACGGGAGGGAATCCTGGTCAAGGGGGCCAGCTACCTGGACGCCCTGGCCAGCCTGCATACCGTCGTTTTTGATAAAACGGGTACCCTCACCCGGGGGTCTTTCCGGGTGAACCGGGTGGAGGCCTTGAACGGCTTTCAGAAGGAAGAGGTTCTGGCCTGTGCCGCAGCAGCCGGCGCCTATTCCACCCACCCCGTAGCCCGGTCCATCCGGCAGGCCTGGGGAAGGGAAATCCCCCCGGACCGGGTGAGTAATTACCGGGAAATTCCCGGACAGGGGGTAGCAGCCCGGGTCGCGGGTAAAAACGTACTGGTGGGGGGAAAACGCCTCCTGGAACAGGAGGGCATCCCCTGCCATGTTCCCCGCCCGGTAGAAAATACGGTATTTGTGGCCATAAACCATACCCTGGCCGGTTACCTGGAAATGGGCGATGAGATCAGACCGGACGCCCGCCAGGCCATCGCCGGGTTGAAAGCCCTGGGCGTTAAAAACGTGGTCATGTTGAGTGGCGATGAAAAAGAAACTGCCCGCCGGGTGGCCGAAACCCTGGGGCTGGATAATTACCACGCCCGGCTGCTGCCGGAGGAAAAGGTGCACCGGGTGGAAGAACTCAGGACCGGCCTGCCCGCCCGGCAAAAGCTGGCCTTTGTGGGTGACGGCATAAACGACGCCCCGGCCATTGCCAGGGCCGATGTGGGGGTGGCCATGGGCGGGCTGGGTTCCGACGCAGCCATTGAGGCCGCGGATGTGGTGCTCATGGAAGATTCCCCTTCCAGGCTGGCTGTGGCTGTAGAAATCGCCCGCCACACCAGGGCAATCGTCAAACAAAACATCGTACTCACCCTGGCCACGAAAGCATTCTTCCTCGGACTGGGAGCCCTGGGCCTGGCCTCCATCTGGGAAGCCGTGTTTGCCGACGTGGGGGTGACCCTGCTGGCCATTTTCAATGCCACCCGCAACGGAACCTTGACCCGGCCTGCACGGCAGGGGGCCATACCGGCCGGGGAGCGGGCCACCGGCTTTCAGGCCTGAAAGCGCTGCGGCGGTGGCCGCAACAATCTGGCGGCCACCGCCCGTACGGGCCGACAGAATTCACCCGGCCCTTTAAACCGTACAGCTACCGTCTTCTTTTGCCAGGGCTACCTCATGAACGTTGCTGTTGCGCTTGCGCTTCTCCACAAAGCCGATTTTTTCCTTAACCGTTTTCACCCTGGTTACCAGGTCTCCGCTGACAATGGTGTAGGGAACGTTCATGATGTCCAGGAAGTTCTTAATCTTGGCGTCCACCACTACGGCAAAATCACTATCCTGGTACCTGATCCCGTCTTTTTCCACATCAAACTCCCGGGGCACGTAAAAGATGTCGTATTCGGGCAGGTCGCGCATGGCCCATTCGTATAATTTCATCAAAGCGTAAACTTCCTTGGGGTTTTTGAAATCACAGCTCAACAGGCCGTATACGTAGTTCAAAATGGTGGCATTATCGCAGAAAATAATATCGCAATAAGAAAGCTCCTCTTCCCGGCGTTTTTGTCCTTCATAGAGCAGGAACTGTTCAAAAATGCTCCGGGGTGCCCCGTACCAGGCAATGTACGAGCGGGCAAATTCCAGGCAGACGTCGCTTATATAACCGGCCATGCTGTAATCCACATCCAGCTGCTTGCACAGGGTTGTTTTACCCGTCCCGGGACCACCGAGAATGGCAATTTTTCTGGGCTTTTTACCCCTGGCCACGGTACATTCCTCCCCCTTTAACTCTGCTACCGGAATAAATTCGCCGGAAAGTCACCCGTTCCCTTTCGCCGGGAAATAAAAACCCCCTGCACCGGCCCGGCGCAGAGGGTTTCCTATGCCCGCCCTTACTCCGTCTTTGCTTTACTTATGTCCCGTGGGTCCCTTGGGAATGCGGCCGGTGCGGATGCATTCGCTGCGCAGCCGCCTGCCCACAATTTTTTCCACCATGCGCCCTATCTCCAGCACCCGGTCCACATCCACCCCCGTATCAATGCCCATCTCGTCCATCATCACCACCATATCCTCGGTGCAGACCAGCCCCACAATGTTGGGGTCCTGGTAGTAATATGAACCGGTGCCGGCCACGGGAACCCCGTCGACGAAGTTGGCCGGCTGGCCGCCGATGCCGCCCATGGTGCTTTCAAAATGGGTAATGCCGGCCAGCAGGGCGGCCAGCACGTTGGCCAGCCCCCAGCCGCGGGTTACGTGGAAATGGGCAATGTGCAGGTCCGGATTGGGGAAGGCATCCAGGACCATGGAAAAATACTCATAGACCCTGTTGGGCGGGGCGGAACCGTCGTGGTCCGCGTGCTCGATATCGTCAGCCCCCAGCTCCAGGAAGCGCCTGGTCACCTCGAGGGCCGCTTTCATGTCCGTGGGCCCTTCAATGGGACAGCCCCAGATGGTGCTCACGGTGCCGTTGAACTTCATCCCCGCATCGTGGGCCTTTTTAATGCACCGCTCCACTTCCGCCCAGTAAGCTTTATGGTCCAGGCCGGAGTTCTTGATCTGGTGGGACTCGGAGGTGGAAACCATCATGAGAATGCGGTCCGGACCGTAACCTTCCTGCCGGGCGCGGATGGCCCGGTCCACGGCCTTTTCCCGGATGGTCACGGCCGTCAGCTCCACTTCGGGCAGTTTATCCTGTACCTTCTTGCTGGTACGGAGGAGTTTGAAAAGTTCTTCCGCATCGGCAAACTGGGGCATTCCCCGGGGGCTGCCGAAATTGGTCACCTCCAAACGCTTGAACCCGGCCAGAATCAACTGCTCCAGCACCCAGAGTTTGGCCAGGGTGGGGATGAATTTTTCTTCATGCTGGAAGCCATCCCGCACGGTAATTTCACCCAGAACTACCTTCCGGGGGTATTTCAATTCCGCCATATCCATTCCTCCTCCTCAATTTCACTGTTCTGGTTCAATTACCTGTTCCTGTATACCGGCTTTCTCTTTTCATTGAAGGCACGTAAGCCCTCATCCCGGTCTTCCGTGGCCAGGCAGACATTGTAGCACTGGGCCTCCAGGGCGAAGGCGGTATGCAGGTCCAGCTCCAGCCCCAGGTTGATGGCCCGCTTGGCCTGCTGCAGGGCAATGGGTCCATTCTGGACTATTTCCTGCATAATGGCCATGGTCCTGGCCATCAGTTCCTCCGGAGGCACCACGTAGTTGACCAGGCCCAGCCGGTACGCCTCGGCAGCCGGTATGCGCCTTCCTGTAAAGATGAGCTCCTTGGCCCTGGCGCGCCCGATGATCCGGGGGAGCAGCTGGGTCCCTCCCCCGCCTGGGATAATAGCCAGGCCTACTTCCGGCAGGCCAAAGGTTGCCTTCTCCGAAGCCACGATAAAGTCGCAGCCCAGGGCAAATTCGCATCCCCCGCCCAGGGCATAACCGTTGACGGCCGCCACCAGGGGCTTGGGGAAATTTACCACCGCCTCGAAGGCCCTCACAAACAGCTCCCTCTGCTTCTTCATTTCCGCCCGGGTCATATTCCTTCTTTCCTTCAAGTCGGCCCCCACGCAGAATGCCCGGTCCCCTTCGGCCGTTAAAACAGCCGCGAACACCCCGTCGTCCAGTTCCAGCTCCTCCAGGGCCGCCACCAGCTCCCGGGCCATCTGCGTGTTCAGGGCGTTTAGAGCCTGGGGCCGGTTAAAGGTAATAATCCCCACCTGCCCCCGCTCCACCTTAATGGTTTCGTAAGCCACTCCCCGCACCTCCTTATACCGGGTATACCGGATGCTTGCGCTCGGAAAATTGCTGCCGCTTGGATTCATACAGGTTGAAGCGGGCAATCAGTTCCGCCCGCAGGTCCCCGGGGCGCACAATATGATCCACCACCAGCTCCGAGGCCAGGCGGTAAATATCCACATCTTTTAAGTATTCCTGCTGTTTTTGCTGGATGAAAGCCGGCCTTTCTTCCGGAGGCAGGGCGTTGATCTTATTTTCGTATACGGCCTTGACCGCCGCCTGGGGCCCCATCACGGCCACCTGGGCGCTGGGCAGGGCCAGGCAGCAGTCGGGTTCAAAGGCCGGGCCGCACATGGCATACAGGCCCGCACCGTAGGCCTTGCGCACAATGACCGAAATCTTGGGCACCGTGGCCTCGGATACGGCAGAAATCATTTTGGCCCCGTGGCGGATAATGCCCTGCCGCTCCACGTATCCTCCCACCATGAACCCGGGAACATCGGCCAGAAAGAGCAGGGGAATATTAAAGGCGTCGCAGAGGGTGACAAAGCGGGCCCCCTTATCGGCCGAATCCACAAAGAGCACGCCCCCTTTTTCCCGGGGCTGGTTGGCCAGCAGCCCCACCACCCGGCCGCCAATGCGGCACAGGCCGGTGATCAGTTCCGGGGCGAAGAGCTTCTTGATTTCAAACCAGGTCCCCCGGTCAATAATCCGGTCAATCAGTTCATACATGTCAAAGGGCTCGCTCTCCCGGGGCGGTATGATATCGGCGATATCCCGCCCTTCCAGGGGAGGCTCCTCCAGGGCCCTGGGCGGCTGGCCCAGGTAGTTCTGAGGCATGTAGGTCAGGTAGCGGCGGCAGGCTTCTATGGCTTCCACTTCCGTCTTGCAGAGCAGGTCACCGCAGCCGCTGACGGTGCAGTGCATGCGGGCACCGCCCAGATCCTCCAGGGTGGTTTTCTCACCAATGACCATCTCGACCATGCGGGGGGAACCCAGGTACATGCTGGCATTGCCTTCCACCATGAAAACCACGTCGCAGAAGGCCGGGATGTAAGCCCCGCCCGCGGCGGAAGGTCCGAAAAGCAGGCAGATCTGCGGGACCATGCCCGACATCTTCACTTCGTTGTAGAAAATGGCCCCGGCACCCCGCCGGCCGGGAAACATCTCCACCTGGTCGGTAATGCGGGCCCCGGCGGAGTCCACCAGGTAGATCATGGGGACCTTCATATCCATGGCCGTTTCCTGAATGCGCAGGATCTTTTCCACCGTACGCCAGCCCCAGGAACCGGCCTTCACCGTGGAGTCGTTGGCCATCACACAGACGGTGCGGCCGTGAATCTTGCCAATTCCGGTGATCACCCCGTCGGCCGGAAGGTCTCCCGCCAGGTTGTTGGCAAACAGCCCGTCTTCGCAGAAAGGAGCATCGGGGTCCAGGAGCAGCTTCAGCCTGTCCCGGGCAAAGAGCTTACCCTTTTCGGCATTGCTCCGGTGATATTTGGGCGCCCCGCCGGTTTTAATGCGCGACTCCTTTTCCACCAGTTCCGCATCCAGGCTTCTTAAATCCACGCCATCCATGCTCTTACCCTCTCCTTCCTCTGCAAACAATTATCCAGGAGGTTTTCTGGCTGTACGGCATACGGCACATCCTGCTCCAGTACCCATGCAAAAGTATTGCAGGATGTTTATTTTTACCTCTGAAACGCCATAAATTGTTCCCCAAATGCAGGAATGGCAGGCCAACCCGCAGTCATCCCCTGAAAGAAAAAAGCCCGCGGACCCGGTGATGTTCCCGCAGGTTAACACCATCATTGCTGCTGACCCCCCGAACTACCACGCCATTTCCAGCTACTGTTTTTGATTGTTTACACATAAATAACCGGTAACCGGCGAAATAAAAAGACCGGGCTTTTCCACACCCGGTCTCCCCTTGCAAACTCAGCAACAGCTGCGCCGAACGCCGGCAGCAGCCGGGAACGGTTACATCTGGGCGGGTCCCATCCCTGGAGCCATTCTCCCCATGGGGCCTTCGGGCCCGCGGATGTTGGTGGCTTCCGGTCCCATGGGCGTGCCCGTAAATACGGGATCCAGGGGGTACCAGCCGCGGGAGTGCATGAGGTCAAAAATCTGCTTCTGGGTGTTCATTTCCTCATTGTTGATATGAATGAGGGTGTTGCGAACCCTGTCATTGGCTGCTTCCAGCACAGCCATGTGATAACCGGTGGAGATCATCTTGGTTCCGGTAAGCATATCGGCCAGAATATCCCGGTCGGAAAATTGCATTGGCCACACCTCCTTTTATGTATAAGTTTTAATGCCGGGCCATCTGCGGCAGGCCGGCATCCTGGAGCAGGTTGTTCAGAGTGCTGATGTGGCGCTGCCCCTTGTCAATGCACTGCTGCAGCAGGCCCTGGATAGCCGGATCCCTGGTTTGCGTAAGGTAAAAACGGGCCTTCTTGGTGCACAACTCTTCCGCCCTCAATTGCTCCATAATGTGCAGCTTTTCCATTTCCGTCATCCGCCAGTGATGCATCATATCCACCTCCTTTCGCGGCCTAGTATCTCACAGGAAGAGTATTTTATACCACCGGGGGGAAAGATTTTCACCCTTCACGCGTAAATCCGCCGCAACCCGCACTCCCGGGCTATTTCCACCGCCCGGCGAAATTCCTCCCGGGTAATCCGCCGGGAGAGTTCCGGGTAACGGCGGGCCTCGTGAGCCGGATAATATTGATCCATAATATTTACAAAAGTATAGGGGGAAATTTCCTCAGCCAGGAATTTCATTACCTCTCTGGTACGGGAGAGATCCCCGGGCATAACCAGGTGCCGTACCAGAAGTCCCCGTACGGCAATGCCCCGCTCATCCACTTCCAGATCCCCCACCTGGCGGTGCATTTCCTTCACCGCCTGCCTGGCCACGGTAAAATACCTGGCCGCCCCGGTATAGCGTTCACCAATTTCATCATCACCAAATTTAATGTCAGGCATGTATATATCCACAATTCCGTCCAGCAACTTTAGAGTGGGCAGGGCGTCATAGCCTCCGGTGTTATAGACCAGGGGCAACTTTAAACCATCACCCGCGGCAATATACAGGGCCTCCAGTATCTGCGGCACATAGTGGCTGGGAGAGACCAGGTTGATGTTATGACAGCCCATCTCCTGCAATTCCAGCATGGCCCCGGCCAGTTCCCGGGCGGTAACCTCGTCACCTTCGCCGTACTGGCTGATATCGCAGTTCTGGCAAAAACGGCAGGCCAGGTTGCAGTTGGCGAAAAAAATGGTCCCCGAACCGTACCGCCCCACCAGGACATCCTCTTCCCCGAAATGGGGTCCCCAGCTGCTCACTGCCGCCAGGCGCCCGCCCCGGCAGAAACCCTTTTCCCCCTGCAGCCGGTTGACGTGACAGTTCCGGGCGCAAACCGTGCAGTCAGCCAGGAGCTCCACCGCCTTTTCCACCCGGGCGGCCAGCTCGTCCGGAAAAAGATCGCGGTAACCCATTGCCAAACCCCCCGCTTGCCATTTTCTCCTATTATACCCCCGGGCGGGGATAAGAAAATGCACACAAAAAAACCTCCCGCCGGGCCAGCAGAAAATGGCGGGAGGTTATAAGGCCATATCTGTTTTTATGGCAGGAACATCCGTCAACCTGCATCCTAAACATTAAAGCGGAAGTTAATGATATCCCCGTCCTGAACAACATAGTCTTTCCCTTCCAGGCGGGCCAGGCCTTTTTCTTTCACCCTGGCCATGGAGCCCAGGCGGTAGAGATCTTCAAAGGCCACCACCTCGGCCCGGATGAACCCTCTTTCCATATCGGAATGGATCTTCCCGGCCGCTTTCCTGGCACTGGTACCCCTGCGAATGGTCCAGGCCTTGACCTCATCCTCACCAACGGTGAAGAAGGAAATCAGGCCCAGTTCCTCATAGGCAGTGCGCACCAGGCGTTCTGAGCCCAGCTCCCCGACTCCCAGGTCGGAAAGAAACAGTTCCCGGTCTTCCGGTGAAAGCTGGCTGATTTCCATCTCCAGCTGGCCGCAAATTTCAATGATCTTCAGCCCCCGGTCCGAAGCTGCCTCCTCCAGAGCTTCCCGGCCAGGATACTGCCGCGACTTGAACTGCCCTTCATCAGTATTTACCACCAGAATTACCGGTTTTTCAGTTAAAAAATTATAATTGCGCAATAATGCCCTTTCTTCCTCCTCCAGTTCCACCTGGTGCAGGGGTACTTCATTCTCCAGGGCGGCCAGGCATTTTTCCAGAACTTCCAGCTCCCGGGCGCCCTCTTTGGTAATCTTCTTCCCGGACTTCAGGCGGCCAATACGCTTTTCCAGCAGCTCCATATCGGCCAGGAGCAACTCCAGGTTAACCGTTTCCAGATCCCGCAGGGGATCGATTTCCCCATCCACATGGGGAACATCCGGGTTGACAAAGGCCCGGAGCACGTGTACCAGCAGGTCCACCCCCCGGATACCTTCCAAAAACTGGTTTCCCACACCCCTGCCTTCACTGGCCCCCCGTACCAGCCCCGGCACATCACTGCACTGTATCTGGGCATAAACAGTACGCCGGGGCCTGTACAGCCCGGAAAGAAAATCCACCCGGGGATCCCTTACCCGGGCCATGCTCACATTGGTTTCAGTTTTACCGGTCATAAAATTAGATGTCTGGGCAACGCTCTCGGTGACCAGATTAAAAATGGTTGTCTTGCCCACCATGGGCAGGCCCACAATGCCAAAACTTAACATATGCTCACCCCATCCTTATCTATTCTACCAGAGGGTCAGGGGACGAGCAACTCCAGGGCATAAACATCCGTTCGCCGGTGGCGCAGCAGGGGGAGTTCGGAGCGAACCTTATCAATCAGACCCGGATCTATTTCCGCATAGATGATTTCTTCCCCTTCCCCGGCCATGCTGACCACCTTCCCCCAGGGATCCACCACCAGGGAATGGCCGTAAGCCACATAGGCGGCCCCGGGATCCCGCGCCGGAGAGGCCCCGATGAAATAGGCCTGGTTATCAACAGCCCGCATGCGGAAAATCAGCTCCCAGTGTGCCGGGCCGGTGGTCATATTAAAGGCTGCCGGGATTACCACCACCCGGGCCCCTTTCAGCACCATCAACCGCATCAGCTCGGGAAAACGGATATCATAGCAGATGGCCACACCCAGGCCGCCCAGTTCCGAAGGGATGACCGTAACCCTGTTTCCGGCCCCAAGGGTGCTGGATTCTTTAACGGACAGCCCGCTGGCCAGCTCCACATCAAAAAGATGCACCTTTCTGTGTTTCCCCAGCAGCCGCCCGTCGGGTGCAAAAATAAAACTGGTATTGTAAACCCGGTCGCCGTCCCGCTCCGGCAGGGAACCCCCCACCAGGTAAACACCCTCCTCCCGGGCCGCCCGGGAGAGCATCTGCAAGCTGGGACCTTCCGGATAACTCTCGGCATACTGAGGAAAAAGCCTGGCCACGTAGGGGCAGTTAAACATTTCCGGCAGCACCACCAGCCTGGCTCCCTTTTCCGCAGCCCGGGCAATCATTTCCCGGGCGCGGGCGATATTTTTTTCCTTGTCCCGGTCAATGGTCATCTGGCATACGGCCACCCTGTAGCTCTGCACCGGATCACCCCCATTTATAGAAAAAACCCCTGCTCGTGCAGAGGCTTTTTGTTTCTTTAAACCTGGACTACTTCCTTTACTTCAGGAACTGCCTGCTTGAGCGACCGCTCAATCCCCATCTTGAGGGTATAGGTGGACATGGGTCACCCGCCACAGGCCCCTTTCAACCTGACCTTGACCACACCGTCAGCGCTGACATCTACCAGTTCCACATCGCCCCCGTCTCGCTGCAGAGCAGGACGAATTTTATTGAGGACTTCTTCTACTTTTTCCCGCAAAGCCCCTCTCCCTCCCTTCTACTAAAGGCGGTCAAGCCTAGTATAGGTATACCTTTGCAAACTTATTCCCCACTACACCACACCACATTGTCTTACCCTATTTTACCTGCAACTGGTCCTGCTGGCAAGAAGAATTTGTACATAACACCATCCGGACCGTGATCTTCCGGGCGCTTTCGGAAAGCGCGTCCAATTGTTCTGTTACCTTTTTAATCTCTTCCTGCACCTGCACCAATTCCGCCGGATCGGCTTCCCTGTTTAAAGTAAGAAGTTCCCTCTCCCTTTCCTTGAGAAGCCCCAGTTTTTCCTCCAGCTTTTCATATTCCGGCGTAATGTCGCGGGTATCGACCCGGTACTCCCTCACCCGTCCTATAGCTCCAAGTTCCTTAAAAAACCCGGGCCACACCTCACCGGGGATGATAAATGCAAATTCAGACTGCTCCCCGACCTCGACGGGAGCATTATATTTTTGCCCCAGTTCCAAAATACGCCCCCCGGCTTCATTAATATCTTTTACTTCCAGCACAAGCATGATCTTCTTCACGGCTTTAAGGCCGGAACTCATATCGTCCCCGGGTAGAGAAGTGCCGGGGGCCTGCATCGGCCCGGGGGGAAGAGCGCCCGGGGCATCCCCGCCACCGGCTCCCTCCCGCAGTTCCCCATTTGCACCGGAACGGCTGGTGCCCGCCGCCCGTTGTTCCTTTTCTCCGGAAAGGGCCTGCGGTGAATTCAGTACGAATAGCCCGGGGGCGGGCTCCCGGGCAGGAACTGGACGCTCACCACGTTGCTCATCTTTTACGGCGCCACCGGCCTGCTGCTCCTGGCCGGGATAATTACCACCTGCCATCTGCGGCAGCTTTTTAACGGCCACGGCTTTCGCAGACGAAGCAGAACCGGCGGGCGCGGCCTGTACCCGGCGTTCCTCCCCACCCGGGGGAGATCCGGATTCCTTCCCGGAAGATTTAAGGAGATCGCTGCTGATGCCATCATCCCCCTCCCGGTCAACCTGGCCTACCAGCGGAGCATTATCCCCGCCCTTTTGCCAGGGCCACATAACCCGGGGAATGATCTGGCCCGACCCAAGCCGGGCCAGGGAAAGGACAGCAACCAGAATGACTGCCGCGGCAGCAAATCTCAGCCAGGCCGGCCTGAACCTGGCGTACCAGGGAGTAAAGCGCCGGCCGGGCAGCCTTTGAAGCAATTGCTCTCTGAAAAATTCCGGGGGGGATACTTCGGGTAGAGCGCGTAGCAGTTTCATGCTGGCCTGCAGCTCTTCCCAGTGGCGGCGGCAGGCCGCACATTCTTCCAGGTGCGCTTTTATTTGCCCCAGCCGGGAGGATTCAAGTTCACCATCCAGGTATGCCGAAAGATATTCCCGTATCTGCTGGCAATCCATACGTCATCCCCCCTCTACTCAAGAAGACGGCTCAGGAACTTGAAATGTTCCCGCCGCCCGAACAACTTCTGCCGGAAGGCTTGACGGGCGCGGCTGAGGCGGGATTTAACCGTCCCCTGGGCAATATCCAGGGCTGCAGCTATTTCAGCATAGGAAAGGCCCTGGATCTCCCGCATGACCAGGACCAGCCGGTACTCATCGGACAGTTCATTCAAGCAGGCCTGCACCATTTCCTGAAATTCCCGCTGCTCCACAATTTCATCCGGAGACAGGCTGTTACCATCGGGCAGCCCGGGACAGGCATTTTCGGCCGTCATTTCCTCCAGGGAGGTTTTTTTATGCCGCTTCTGCCGGCGCAGTTCATCCCGGCACAGGTTGGCGGTAATACGGTAAAGCCAGGTATTGAAGCTGGCTTCACCCCGGAAACGTGGCAGGGCCTGGTAAACCCTGATAAAAACTTCCTGAGCCAGATCGGAAGCATCGCTGTAGTTGCCGGTAAAACGGTAGGCCACGGTAAAAACCTTCTTCTCATAACGGCGCACCAGTTCTGAAAAGGCCTCCAGATCACCCGCGGCGGAACGTTTTATCAATTCCCGCTCATCCAAATCCCGAACGTCCGGGTGCAACAGGATCCACTCCCACCGGGCAAAATGTGACTTTTTTTGCCCGGGGAGTAATTCTATAAATGGAAAAGGTAATCCTGCTCGTTCCCGGCTCAAATTACTCCCAAAACCGAGGCACAAGAACAGCCGCTGAAAACCACCCCGGACCCCCGCCCTCCGGGGCATTGACAATTCACCGGCAATGTGCTACTATTTAAAGTACTGTATGCCGAAGTGGTGGAACTGGCAGACGCGCCGGACTCAAAATCCGGTGGGGCTTACACCCCGTGCGGGTTCGACTCCCGCCTTCGGCACCAGCAGGAAACTTTATAAAGTTCTAACTGATTAACCTCCTCAGAACAATCCGTTGCTTCTGAGGAGGTAGTTTTTTATGCAGGCCGGGCTTCCATTACGGAAAGCCTTCTATCTTTCCTAGAGGAAATCTGGCCGCCGGCGAAGAACTTTTCTTAAAATTTTCTCTGGAGGCGAGGTTTATGCAAAGCAAAATAGCCGCAGCCTTGAAACTCAGGTATTCTCCGGTGGCAATCCTGCTAACCGATGAGAAGCCGGAAGGTGCCCTGCAGTTCAAAGAGGGGCGCTGGGGCTGTGTGGTGGCCATGTTCACTGCGGCTGCCAGGGGACGCACGGCCGTGTTTGACCGCAAAACTTTCGGCTGCCTCGGCGGCGGGGTGGGGCTGGGATTTGGCAACCAGTATAAAAATTTCCCCGGCGGTATCGAATATTTTCTCTCCACCGGCAACAAAGATTTCTGCCGCAGTGAGGTGGGGAAAAACCTGGTGCGCAATATGCCGGCCCTGGAAGAAGGGGAGCGCTACCTGAAAACCCCGGAAATGGCCAGGAAGTTTGTGGACTCCCTGCCCATCACCGAGGTACCTGCCACCTACGTGGTGTTCAAGCCCCTGCCGGAGGTAAGTCCGGACGAAACTCCCGCTGTTATTGTTTTCCTGGCCAATCCCGACCAGCTTTCCGCCTTAACCGTCCTGGCCAATTACGAGGGCGGCGGCAGGCTTAATGTTATAGCTCCCTTCGGTGCCGGCTGCCATACCCTTTTCCTCATCCCTTATGCCGAGGGCAGGTCGGAAGAGCCCCGGGCGGTAATAGGGCTGACCGACATTTCGGCACGCAAGCACGTGGATAAAGACCTGCTCTCTTTTGCCGTACCCTACAAGATGTTCCTGCAAATGGAAAACAATGTGGAGGGGAGCTTCCTGGAAAGGGAAAGCTGGCTGCAGGTACTGAAAAGAAACCAGTCTTAAACTTTCAACACCCCCCGGAGAGCCGGACAAATGCCCGGATTAAACATATCCGCCAGGGAAGTCACCATTTTCCTGCCGGGGTTGACCCTGCCCCTCCTGGTACCCCGGAACGTCGAGGAACTCATCACCGACCCCGCGGATGAAGATAACATTCCATTGTGGGCTGAAATCTGGCCTGCAGCCAGGGGACTGGCCCGATATATCTGGGAAAACGTTCCCTTTTCCGGCGAAACCGTCCTGGAGCTGGGTGCGGGAACCGGCCTGCCCGGCCTGGTCTGCGGGCTCAAGGGAGCAAGGGTAACCTTTTCCGATTATAAACCTGAAGCTTTACAGTTCTGCAAAGCCAACGCCGCTCTGCAAAAAGTAAAAGAGGCGGATTACCTGCTGGCCGACTGGCGGGATTTTACCACAGACCGGCAGTTCGACTGGATTATAGGCTCGGACATCCTCTACGACCCCAAATTTCACCCTTTCCTGGCTGAAATCTTCACCCGCTGTTTGAAACCGGGAGGCCAGCTTCTTATCTCCCATCCGGGACGCCCGGCCACCTTTGACTTTCTGGAGAAAAGGTTGCCGGAAAACTTCCATCTGCTTGCCGTCAAAACCATACCTGTGACCATTGAGGAACCCTATTTCCTCCACCACGACATATTCATACATCACTACCTGCGGGCGGGATAGCTTGATCCCTGCCCGCCAGCCGGAAAATAAGGTGGGCTCCCCTTCTGTGGGGAGCCCACCTTTACCAGCCGGACCCCTAAAGATCGGTAAGGTGGGAAATATATTTTCTGCCAGCGGCTCTATTAGTCTGGCGAGTTTTTCACAAGCACGGAAAACCAACCAAATAGCCTGGCGTCGAGCTTATCGTTCTCTTTGATGCGCACTGGCTTACGTATATACCGGTTAACGAAATAAGGGGAGATTTAAACTCCCAGATAAGACAAGCAGAATAAATATGATTCCACATCCACCGATCACCAGACCTAACCGCCAGATGGCGATGCCCATTTCCTTCTAATAAATCAAAATAATGTTCGATAATGACTATATGCAGGTTTTGCGGGCAACAAAAATCCCGGGAGGTCCGGGCTCCCGGGAATGCTGGCTTCAGAAGCTTAAAGGTTGATGACATCTATATATGTTCAAATGTGTTTGTTTAGTAACCATTTAATGGTGTATGTTATAAAATGATAATAAATCCAATATAAGGGGGGCTGTGGATGAGAAAAAGAAAGTTCTTACTGGCTTTTGTAGCCGCGCTGATGTTGCTGTTATCTTCGGTACCGGGAGTATGGGCTCAAGAACCGGTACAGAACTCCTATGAAGGGGAAGGCTTCCATTATGTATCCGGTGAAAGTTTTCCCACCGCCATTCAGGTCACCGGTTATGACCAAAAGGTAAGCGTCAAATACAACCCACCTTGGCATAATACCCAAGTTTAAGGGATAATCTTCCTCAGATAAAAGCTCGATGAGGAGGATTTTTTCTTATGACCAAAGCCGAACGGGAAGCGCTATGGGAAACCCGAATAGCCGAATACAAGATGAGTGGGCAAAGCGTCAGAGAATGGTGCGCCGCCCATGAAGGCATCAGCCCCAGGCAGTTATGGTACTGGCTGCGAAAGTTTAAAGACCGGA
>NZ_JMLG01000018.1:0-40489 GCF_000686645.1 Desulfofundulus thermocisternus DSM 10259 | reverse complement strand
GTTGTTTCAATCCCTCATAGGTAGGCTCGGAACCCATTTGTGGCGCATAAAATAAGGACTCTTTTTAAAGCGGTTGAAATTTTATTCCTGAGTTCTACCGGCCCTAATTTATCTTTATGCCGCTCTGCAAGCCGCTTTCCGCCTGTTGGCGGGTTGTCGTCGATCTCCAGTGTTTTTTGCATTATTGGACATCGACGACAAAAATTCCTGCTAAAAGATCCATTCCTCTCCACCTTTTTTAACCCCGATGAGCTCTCTTTTAGCGTATTTCCGATTTCCCAGGACATAAAAGAGGAGCGAATCCTCTTCCGGATTGATAATCCGCTCCAGATCGAACTTCAGGGCGCGAAAGGTTGCTTCGGTCAGCTCACCCTCCAGAACCGAGTTTTGCACCCAGTTCAGATATTTTCTGGCGATCTTTAATACTTTTCCCACGCGGGCAACATTTACATCATAAACGAGAATGATATACATCTGCCTCACCTGGCTCAAAAGCCAAACAATGTGAATTATACCGGCCTCTCCACAGTTCCCGATATGGAATCGGCTTTCCAGCAGCAGGTTGAACGCCCGTTACCAGCGGCTTACAAAAGGTTCATATGTTTCCTCTCCCATAAGATGCTTCTCCAGCTTGTACAATTCCAGCCGTATCAGGGTCTGATAGCTGACATTGCGTTTGAGCCGCCGGTGATGGAAGGTGGTCTGCAGCTTATCCTCCAGTTCTTTGACGTAAAGACGGCGGCCCGCTTCCTTAAGCAGAACAGCCGCACCGTGGCGCTCAAAGTCACCCGGACCGATCATCTTTTTGCCCACCAGAGTAAAAAGTACCCGGTCGGCAAAAATAGGTTTAAAAATTTCTGCCACATCCAGGTTCAGGGTAAAGCGGCGGAAATTCGTGGCGTGCAAATAGCCGATGCGCGGGTCCAGGTGAGTTTTGTAAATCTCGGTGAGGACTCTGGTGTAGACCAGCGAGTTACCAAAGCTGATCAGAGCATTGAGGGGGTCGGCAGGGGGCCGTTTGCTGCGCCCCTTGATGACAAACGGCGCACCCTCCAGGATAATGTTAAAGCTGTCGTAATAATAACCCCGGGCATTGCCTTCGATGGCCATGAGTTCTTCCACGCTGCCGCAAAAGGGCAGTCGTTCCTCCGCCAGGCTGGCAATAGCTTCTATGTACGCAGATAACTCTTTCCCCCTGTTCTGGTAGTAGCGCAGCACCTGCAGGATATTGGACAGGGCTCCTTCCACAAACTTCCGGGCCAGATTGAGGCGGAGGCCGGGATCCAGGTAATGTTCCGCCTGGCGGAGGATGATATACCCGGAATTGTAATGCTCCCGGGGATAAAAGCTTCCCACATAATTACCGTAATGGCCGAAAAAGTGCAGGACGATTTCATTTTCCTGCAGGAACTCCAGCAGCTTTTTATTCAAATCCACCTCGCCAAAAACAACAATGTCCCGCAGGCTGGTCACAGGGAAATATTTCGTACCCTCTTCACTTTCCACGCAGATGGTGTTATCTTTTCGTTTCAGCCGGCCGCTGGCAAACAGATACAGGGTTTTCTGCATGGAACCACCTCACAGGAACCTGTTCGCCTTAATTTCTGGAGGCAGGTAAGTTTACCAAAGCCGTTTCTATGCCCAGCACAATTCAGCATAAGCGCATTTGGAGCAAAAGGGTATTTTTTGTGGCGGCGGAGGTTTATCCCGGTAAATAACGGCAAGAATGCGCTTCTTCAGCTCCTCCACCTGCTGCGCCAGATTCGCATCCAGAACTACCCTCTCCCGCCGCCGTTCCTCGGGAAAAAGGAGTTCTCCTTCGGCCTCCACTCCCATTTCCCGCAGTTCGTAAAGATAAAAGGCCAGCTGCATACGGGCCGCCTCCCGGGCCCGGGACGATTTCTTGACTTCACCTACCACAAATTCACGCCCGCCGCGGCGCACCAGGTCCAGGCACAGGTGCCCCAGGTGTATTTCCTTTCGTTCACGACCGTAGGCCTGTGACCCTATCAGGCGGCCCAGCTCAAGGTATACGTTGTCCTCATCGGGGCAGATCTGCCGCGACATGAGCCAGACCTGCCGCGGGCAGATCATCATGGCCTGCACATAACTCCCGATCACCCGGATATCCGCTGCCACATCCTTTTCACCACCCACCAGGTAAAACCGTTACTGCCGGCTGTGGCCGGCCATCTCTCACTTTCAGGCTAAAAGATAAGGGCACCTTCATCTATAATCCGCTTAAAACCGGTCCGGGCGTCGTAAAACTCTTCGAGCAGGTGAGCAGGTATCACCGGCGGCTGCGATTCGGCGACCAGCCGGTGCAGCAGGAGTTCTGCCGGCACGGAAATCAGGTAGCGCAGGAAATCCCTTTTGATTGCGAGGAAGGCCTCCCGCCGGCGCCTTATGTCCCGCTCACAGGCCACGGTGGCCCGGTAGCGGTTCCATACCTCTTCCGCCGCGGCATCCGTACAGACGAAAACCTGGACATAGCGCGGTAGATCCCGGATCAGGGCGAAATCCTTAACGGACGGGCCATCCCCTCCCCCGGTGAAACGCCACCCCGCCATGGCCTCCAGCAGCCCCCGGCTTTCGGCCATGGATTTGCCCTGGCGCACGGCACGGAAGTAATCGTCCACAGCATCAAAAAAGTCCGGTTCCTCAAGGCGGGGCCGGGCCGCAAAGAGCCGGCGGGCGGCCAGGGTGTGAATCCTGCCATAGACATATGAAGCCAGGGAGCGGCCCCCATCACCTGCCCGATCAACCAGGTGCAGCAGGCGAACTTTTGCCTGCGGCCGCTGAAAGTGGCGGTTGCAGCGCCCGGCCACCTGAACCACCGAATCCACCGGCCCCAGGTCCCGCCACACTTCATCGAAATCAAGATCCACACCGGCCTCCACCACCTGGGTGGAAACCAGCACCGGCTTTTCGCCCCGCGCCAGCCGGGTACGTATTTCCTGCAGGCGCCGCTCCCGCTCCGCCGGAACGATATTTGTGGAAAGGTAATAAAGGGGAGGCCCCTTCCCGCCCCACTCTTCCTCAAGGGCCGTGTAAAAGGATATGGAGCTTTTGATGGTATTCAAGACCACCAGGTAGGAAAGTCCGGGACGGTAGCAGCGCAGGAATTCTGCTGCCGCCTGCTCCACCGTAAGCGGAATCATGTCCGTGAAAACATTTACCCGGTTTAAAACCCGGAATTGCTGCCGGACGGTTTCCGGATCCCCGGCCAGTTCCAGGATTTCATGCTCACCGAACCACTCCGGACGGGTGGCCGTCATAAGGATGAGCCGCAGGTCCAGCTGCTCGCACGCCCGGCGCAGGGTTTCTTCCACCAGAGGCCAGTATTCCACCGGAATATTCTGCACCTCGTCCAGAATGAGGATGGCCCCTCCCAGCCGGCAAAATTTCTTCAGCATCCTGTTTTCATAGCCAATTAATGTATGAAAAAGCTGCACAAAGGTGGTAATCACCATCTCGCTCTGCCAGCTCTCGATAAGCAGGAGCGCTTCATCCAGGGGTCTTATACCCCCGTCATCTTCTTGCCGGTAGTCAATTTCCGCCAGGTGATGGTGTTTTAAGAGCCAGGAGGTGGGAACGCGGGCACCGGTAAAACCGGGAGCCGCCCGCATTACCTCCTCACAAACACCATGGGTCTGGTCAATGATACTGGTAAAGGGCAGGGCGTATATAATGCGGGGCGGCAAGCCGGAGGCGGAAGCCAACCGGTGGCGCAGGTAAAAAGCGGCCTGCATTCCGGCCAGCGTCTTCCCGGAGCCGGTTGGAGCGGTGATGGTAAAAATTTTCTGCTCCGGCGGGGCTTCCTTTATCCTGGCCGAAACATTCCGGTAGAGGTTTTCCCGCAACATTTCCATGGCCGTCCGGGGCGTGGTGAACCTGGCCGCACGGTAACGTTCCACCAGTTCCTCTCCGGCGGGAATAACGGCCCGTTTATCTTCTTCCACACCCGCGGCATGAATTTTATCCGCATCAATGAGGGCGGAAAAGAGACTTAAAAGCTCGAAGTAGTTCTTCAGGTCCTTATTAGCCCGGCGCTTCAGCTTTCGCCATTGACCGTAAAGCTCTCCATAGGCGACTGTCCACCGGTCAAGGAATTCCTCTAATGCCCCGGACCAGTCCATCTCCAGCCAGGGAGGCGCCTCCAGGCCCTGCCCGTCCAGGAACAGCACAGCCCGCCTGGCAGCCCAGAATAAAGAGCCGGCTACCGCACCCGCCTGACTGCGCAGGTCGGCCACCTGGTCTTTAATCACGCGCAATCGACCCCCGGTTGCCGGGTCAAGTTCATCCCAGGAGGGCAGGGATAATTCCCGCGGGGATACCAGGAACTCATCGGGGGCGGCCAGCTCCCGGTGATGACGGATTACGGCCAGAAAAACCGCCAGCCGCAGTGAGGCGGGAAGATCAAGCCGGCCGGCCAGGTGAGCCGCCCAGAGACCCGAAATAAAGGCGTGCTGTTTGGCCGGGCCGCCCTGCCCCTGCCGCAGGTAGCGCTGAAAATAAGTGGTGTACTTGCCGAAATCATGGGTCAAACCGGCCAGCACCGCCGCCGGGGCAAGTTCCCGCCGGCCCGGCAGGGACTGCACCCGGGCGGCGGCTCCTGCCGCCACCCGGGCCAGGTGCACGCTCAAAAGATGAAAGCGCCGGCCATCTTTATGGGCGTAGTATGGCATTCTATCCCTCCAGAAAAGCCGCCGTTTCCACCACGTTGTCACGGAGAGTGAAACGGCAGGCGGGTACAGTCAAGCGCACGTTTATAGATTGTGCCCGGGCTTCGTAGACAACCGATACCGGTGGGCGCAAGGCGCGCCCCGGTCCGAAACTGTAGGGCGCCCGCTCCCGGACCAGGCGGCGGAACGGCGCTTCTCCGGCCAGCAGGATTTCCTGCAGCAGGCCGGCATTGAGAACCGAAGAAAGCTCGATTGCCCTCCCGGCCGGGAGAACATCATAATCCCCCGAACCGGCCAGGGCCACAAACTCCCCCGCGGCAATACACTCGGTCAGCCCCAGGTACAGGGGATAACACGTCCTGTTTTCCCGCAGGCGGGCAGCAGCCTCCTCCACCAGCCCGGCATCCGGGTGGGAAAAGAAGACGCGGAAGCGCAACCTGCGGTGGTTGTCCCCGGGCAAAAGAAATTCCACCGGCGTCTGGGTTCCCCGTACCCGGCCCAGGCGCCTTAATTCGGTGAGGTCCTCCTTTTTCGTCCGCACGTAATTAACCGTCTGTATCAGCCGCCGCACGGGCACCTTTATGGCCACCGCAAAGCGCCCCCGGTCAAGCAGCTCATAGTACGAGTCCCGCTCGTATCCCAGAATAGCTGCCACCACACCCATCAACACGGTGCGCGGCGGGAAACCGTAGGTCAGGGATGAGGAGTTGGTATAATACTTGCGAAAGTGGGCCATCGGACCGGTGAGGTCAAAAATGAGTACCCGCTTCAAGATATCAGATCCCCTCTATAATCTCTACCCTGTCGGGACCCAGTAAATCGCCCATCCATGCGGCCAGGGAAACCTCCTCCCCATCCAGAACGGTGCGCAGGTCCGCATCCTGCCAGATATATACCCGTTCAACGCGTTCCTGCACCCGTTCCAGGCGGCCGGCCAGGCCGCCAATTTCCAGGGCGAAGTCTTTTACGGCGCGCAGGCCGCTATCCGGCTCCAGGCGCAGATCCTCGCGCAGGTCGCCCATGAAAGTTTCGCTGTCGGTAAAAACAAAACGGAGGTACAGCCGGGGGTACTGACCGATCTTGGAGCGGGTGGCCAGCAGGGGAATGGCCTTGAGCATGGCCTCGTCCAGGAGAGCCAGATCCGCTTCACTGGTGGCCGCCTCTTCATCACCCCCGGCCCTGTCCAGCACCGCCCCGGCCCGCCGGGCACTGATCACCCCGTGGAAACCGATTAGAGCGTAATAAAGCCGGTAGTCTTTGCCGAAAGTGCCCTGCCGTGCACTTTCACGGGTGGCAAACTGGGAGGAAATGGTCACCGAATCCACCAGCTGCACCCTGTTCAGGGAATAGCCCCAGGTAAACTGCACCGGGCCGGTCAAGTTCACCGCTTCACCCCCGCCCCGCCGGTCTCCCTTGATGGGCATGGTCGCCCCAAACAAACGGACATCAATTAATTTTTTCAACAATACGGGCAGGTCGGCACCGGTCGGATCATCCTTGTTCAGCAGCTTTTTCAGGCGCTCCGTCGCTTCCACCAGACCCTCGGCTTTGGTAACGTAGATGGTATGTCCCCTCTCCTGCAGGTAATCCCTGATATACCGCTTTAAACGCACATCCGAAACCAGGCAGCGCTCCCGATCGGTGTCCATGCGCGGCCGGTTCTCATCATCCGGGTCCCCGTTGGGATTACACATTTTGGCATCATACAGGAACAGGATTTCTCCATTTTGCTTAATCACTCCGCCCATTCTTATACTCCCCCTTCACTCACTGGCGTTATTGTCATTTGCATTTTCTTCCCTTGCTCTGATGGCCGCCCGGCTGGCGTAGGCATAACCGGAGAGAATGAAAAAGACATTTTCCTGGGGAGAAAGGGGCCACTCTTTCCGGTGGGCGTCCAGCAATCTTTTCATGGTGGCGAAAAGCCCTTCATTGTAACGCAGGATGTCGTACTGCCTCAGCTGGCTGAATACAATATTGGTCAACTGCATCACCTTGCCCCAGGGCATGCCGGCGTAATTGATCTTTTCCAGGACGGGTTTTTGCCTGTAACCCGCCTCCGCCTGCCTCCGCCCGATCTGGTTCATCAGATAACCAAGGAGAAACAGGGCCGTGGCCGGCTCCCCGTACTTCATTTCCCGCAGGTAATCCTGCATTTCCCCGCTCAAACCTTCCAGTTCCGGCGATCCGTTCAAGGACATACCTCCTTCCAAAAGCTGCTCCTCCCTCAGGAACATCAGGAGCAAATTGGCCTGGAGCATGCGGTGCCCCATCTCCAGTTCCTCATACCCCGGTGCCGGGGGATGAATATTGGTGCCTGTGAAGCCACCCGTGTGGTAAATGGCGGCCAGGGCTACAAACTGTTCCACCAGAAAATGGTAACTCACCGGCCGCTGGTCCAGCAGGGCTTCATAAATGTAAAGCAGCTTTTTATGTTCCACTCCCCGCCTGCCCTCGTTGATGGGTATGAGCTGATAGATGCGGGTGAGATCCAGCCACCAGGCCCGGTCGGCACCCAGCAGGGCTTCCCCCTTTGTTGCCACCCGGTAACTGTGGCGCAAGAGATGTGTAATCCGGCTGGGGGCCACATCCTTCACCAGGGCCAGGACCCGGAATTCGCTCTGGCCTCCCTGGTAGTGGTAGAAGAGGAAGTTTAAAAGCGCCGCGTTATCATACGGCAGATCTTCTAACAAGTCTTGAAGCTCGTCATCTAGCCTCTTAAGCCCGGCTAGGCTCTCGTTCCAACCAGAAGTGTTAGTGATGGCCTTTACGCGAGCTTTAAGCTTCTCCGCCCAGAACTCCAGGTCCGTACGGGAGAAATCTATTTCCCACAGAAAGGCCGGCAGGACCAAGAAGGACAGCCGGCCAACCCGGAGGCTCAAACGTTCCTGGATGAATCTTTCTGCCAGCAAGAGCCCATGATAGCAATCCTTGCACGCTTGGAAGTTGCGCGCAAACCCCTCCTCAGCTATTCCCGAGGCCGCCCCCAGTTTGTCGTTGATGTAATATTTCAGAAAACTTAGCCTTTTAAAATCCGGCGTTACCGGACGGTCTTCCGCACCGCAAACCAAGCAAACACCCTGCTCACCCTTATACACCGCTCCTTCCTTACCGAGTAGTAAAACACGGGCATAATCCGGATCGGTAACTAGAGGGACATCATCGACTAGCACCGTCCACAGAACCACTTCCGACGCTTTCAGCTCAAGCTGCTTCAGAACCCATTTTTTCAAGACATCGGTTACTGCTGCGACCACAGCTTTCGTACGCCTTAGCGACTTACCGGCTTTATTTTCTTCCCATACGGCAGCCAGAACGTCCTCTGTTGTCAATCCCAGCCGCTGCGGGTCAAGCACGTGGCTCCCGCCCGGAAGTTGGCGAAAGAAGGACTTTACAAGGGCCGAAAGCCGCCGGTAAAGGCTGCCGTTTTTAAGCCCAGCTTCCTCAAGCCGCGCTAAAAGATTCACCGGCGCCTGACCCACCAAGTACTTGAGCTGGTTTGTAGTCAAGTAAAACTGAGGTCGGCTACCCTTTTCATTCCCCACCCACCGGTACCGGGAAAGCACGGCGGGATCTATTTCCACCATATCGGCCGACAGTCCCCGCTTTGTCCCGGCCATCAGAAAGTTCAACCCTACGAGATACTGCTTATCCCCCCTGGATGGTCTGGGAGGGGGCAGAACCAGGTCCTCTATGGGGTCGCCGTCCCGGGCCAGGGTTCTGCCCACAAGCGCAACAGCTTCCAGCAGGACAATCACCTCCTGTTTTTTCTTCTTAAAACAGCATACCATGAGGGGCTGACCATTTTTTGTCTTTCCCTGTTCAAGATTATCCCATTATCCTGATCCCCGGCGAGAGCACTGCCTAACATTTTTATTGGTAACGCATTACTAAATAATTAACGAGCAGCACCCGTAGCCCTGGGAATTTTTCGACCCCAGGCCGGTATCCAGGGCCAGCTGCAAAAGGTCCGGGTCGCCGGAGAGTTCGTATTCCCCCATCCAGCCCTTGATCACCGTTTCCTTGTAATAGGTAACCTTCAGGTCCCGGTCCTCCACCCGCAGCGGCCGGATGGCAAACCCATCCGTGGAAGCCCGGCGGCCGTGGACCAGGAGATGCTTTTTGGCCAGGTTACCGGCCACCAGCTCGCTGAAGCGCGGCTCAAAGGGCGAGTAATAATAGGTATATTTCCGCCCCTCGCCGCTAAACGTGCTGTAAACCACCACGGGGGAGAGCATGCGCACGCGGATGCTCCGGCCGGTAACGCGGGGGGCGGCGGTGGCCATTTCCTTCACCTCCAGCGGGACACCGCCCAGGTGCACCCTGCCCTGCCGCAGGAAACCGGTACCCAGTTCCTGCAGTATGAAGGGAATGGGCGAACAAATGACCAGGCGCAGGGGGGGATCAAGCACTATGGACCCGCTGGACCGGTCAAAACGGGCCGCCCTGCCCATCAAGCGGGAAAAGGTGAAAAGCTTGAACCGCCGTTTCTCCAGGACAAAGCCGTGCTCGTGCAGGTAGCTCCTGAGCACCGGGTTATCCATCTGGCGGTAGATCAGCCCCTGGAGCAGGTGCCCGTACTGAACGGGCAGGACCACCGGCCCGGGGGCGGAGAAAAAGATGGTGAGCTGCATATATTCATTCCTCGCTCTCTTATTTCCACCTGTATTTCACGGGTTATCATTTACCTCATGGGGGCCGACATGGCGCAGGCGAAGGATCCCGCCATCGGGAACACAGGAAATTCGCCACTGCAGGTTAATCCGGAAGTGGCCAATTTTCTTTCCCGCATGGTCTTTTTCATTCTGGTAATCCTCGTATAGCAATCCCCCATCCTTGCGCAACCCTGCCAGGCCGTTTTCACGGTAAAGAAGGGACACTTTAGCCAGCGTAGTTTGTATTTCTGCCCTGCGGGCACTGTTTGTTATGGCCTGGAAATCCTTTTCAAAGGACCTTTCGTAGGCCAGGGACGGAAATGCCAGCAATTCACCCCCCAGGATTTTCTGTTTATTCCTCTTCCAGATCAGCAATCCCCACGTGCTGAGGGTGTAACCGCCCTGTTCATCGGATTCCAGATAGATTTCCGGAATGCCCCGGATCTCTTCCTTCCCGGCGATATAACCGTTTTCCATGAGGGCAAAAAGAACAGCCTTCTCCCGGAGCACGGGAATTTCATCCATGACCACCGGCAGGCGGGGAATGCGAATGAGATCCGCTGTTGGTGCTTCGAAAATGTAGATAATTTCGTCGGCATAGAACATGCCGAGGGTGTTCATATAGCCCTGCAGGCTCTTAAACCCACCCACCAGGTTGAAAATTATCCGGTAACGGCTCTGGCGGTAACCCGGCAGGGTTTCTTCACACCACCTGACCACCTCATTTATGCCCAGGGTAAAACTGGAGCAGTCCCTGGTGCTGAGCCTGGGTGGAACCATAAGCTCCACGGAGTTGAACCCGAGCCTTTTTAAATGTTCAGCAAGCAAACGCGCTGCTGCATGACCCTGGTAAGTATCAGTGGCCACCAGGACGTGATGGTCCCTGCTGAAATCCCCGGAATAAATATCCCGACCGTAATAACCCAGCAGGCCGTTAAGCTCGGCACACAACTGCCGCATTTCTTCAAAACCGGCACTTTCAAGTACCTCAGCGACTTCTGCCACCACCCTGTCAATCACATCTTTCTGGTAAGGCGACAGCTCTTTTTCAACCATGTTGGCCGTGGTAATAAAAAGCGACTTCAAATCCCGATCACTTTGCTTGTTTACATAGTTGGTCAGCAGGCTGGTCCCCACCGTGGAAAGAATCAGCTCAGGCAAGTTATTATCCCTCCCCGTCCTCCAGAATTTCTTTGATACGGGCAATCTTGGCGGCGTTTTTTCAAGTAATTCACTTAACACTAAGATTCCGGTTTCCGTGTGGTTTCATTTTTAAAACCGGGCCAGTTTTTTAGCACGGCCAGCCTCGGGTCGATATCATCAGCATCACTGTATTTCTTTTCCCCTGGAGATGTTTTGCCGGGTTGACCGGATTTCTCGAAGCTGGCGTTTTCCGGCCGGCTTTGCCTGCCGGCAGGATCTTTCCACGATTTACGCCCCGGTGTCACACCTTCCGGCAGGTCTGTAACCGAACCGGTTAATGACCGGTGCAACCGGGCGACCCACCCGATTACATAGGCCAGTTCTTCAAAAGAAAGGTTTTTTAGTACCGGATGCTTGACCTGACCATTTCGTACGCCCAGGGCTTGAACAATCCCACGGTATTGAACACGCATACTCCTGGTGCGCGCCAGCGGGCTTTCCGGCAGTCGTTCAATAACAGATAGCGCCTGACGCAGGCGGTCTTCCTCCGCCGGCCTGCGGCTAAATTCTCGAAAGATCTCAGCCACCGTTCCAATGGCACTGCTGCCTGGTTTCTGGCCACCGCCGGACCAACCCGGCTCCCTGATAAGCTGGTAGGCCAGCTCCAAAAGACGTTCTTTATCCAGGGCCATCTGGACACGAACCTCCTTTTGCCCTTCTGCTAATATCCCTCCGTACCCCACGCCGGGCCGCGGCGCTTGCCGGAGAGAATCTCCCGCAGCAGGGCGACGTTCCTGGCTACATCCAGGTCGTTGCTGCCGTAGTTGCGCGCCAGTTCTACGGGGTCTAACTCCATCGCTTTTGCCGGGAGATATTCCCGTGTATACCAGCGCGCCTCTCGTAAACTGAGCCGAACCGCCCCGAAGTAAGCAGGTTTCCCGTAGCCGATGCCCAGGCGGATATCACCGTCCAGGCCGAGGGCAAAACAAAGAAGGGCCAGCTCTTCCCGGTCGAGGTTATGAAAGGTTACTTCGCCCTGGAAGCGGCTGCCGGGCGGGATAACCTCGTGGGGCTGGTTTCCCTGGCGGGGCTCCCCTTGAAGATAAAACTTGCGCCCGCGAAAAGCCGGGGCTGGTGGCCGGCCTTTTAAACCGCTCCGCCAGCGCAGCCACTCCTCCTTGGTACAATCTAAACAATGTACCGGTCCGCCGCAACCAATGACCCTGTACAACTGGCAATAGTAAAGGCGTTCGTTACCACAACCCCGGTTTTCCTGCGTACGGGGGTAATCTTTAAACGGTTGTTCCAGTGGAGGCAGCTTTGCAACAACCCATTTCGATTCTTCGCAGGGCGTAAATTCACCAAAAACCACCCGTCCCCGGTAACCCTTTTTCTTTTGAACAAAACCGAAGAGCCGGCAGGTGATGCAGGCAGCCTTTTCGCTGCACGGCTGCCGGTTTCCCTGCGGAATAGCGGCCTGTATTTTCTGGTTGAACTTATCTGCTTGAAACAGGCAACTCCGTGATGCTGCCTCGGCCAGGCTCCTGACCACACCTTTCAGAGAAGAACCCGGAATAACCGGGACCTGGTCCCGACGCATAAGGGCACTTACTATCTGCCCTTCATTAAGCCGGTAAGAGCCGCTGCCAATATGCAGCGGAGTAATAACCTCAAGCTCCAGAACCAGCCGTCCGGTCAGCCGGTGGAGATCAATCCGGTTATGGGGCACAATTTCGCGCCGATCTTCCGGGCGCACCGGCAGGATGGGTACAAAAGTATAAGGCTTGTTTCGCAGCAGGGTTCCGTTTCCTTTAGCCACCATGATTCACCCGCTTTTGCTGCACTTCTCTTTGTTTGCGGTGTAGCTTCTTTAAGGTGTCCGCCAGGTCAACCTCAAGGTTCAGCAGCCACTTAAAACCGTCAAAGGTAACCTCCCAGCAATAACCCATGCTGGTATAATGACAACCGGAGACCGGTACAGTATCATCGTGTTCATACCCACGCAGTATTTCTGCGGGTGGATCATGACGGTAATCCCGCACCAGCACCCGCGCGTTTTCAACACGCACCCGGCCGTAGCCCCGGGTGGTGCCGCCCCCGAGCAGAAGAAAACCATCGTCCAGGTCCTGCAGCAGTAAACCCAGCAGCTTGAGCTGCCAGACCGCAAAGTTGGTCAGGCCGATTTCAGCGGCAAAAGTCCCCTCTTCGACCACTTCCGGATTAAAAAGCGCCTTTCCCTGCGTGGCACCGGTAATCCGGTTGATCGCCACGTGATTCCGTTCATTCAATATTAGAGGCCTATTCTCTACCGGAAAGGCGTCGGCACAGCGCAGGCGTCCTGCCAGATAAGTCTGTCCGAAGAGCTGCGTTACGGGATCCGAAGCATAATAGCGGTAACAACCGGGCTTGTCTTTCATCTCTTTATCGCGTCCTTGCTGGAAGGGGTCGGGAATAGTCATCTCTTCCGGTGCCAGTGCCCGGATTATCTGTTCCGCCCGGCTGCGCAAAACGCCCTTGAGGCTGGAACCGGGAATGTAGGGTACTTCCCGACCATTATGCCAGGCCCGGATAAAACGCATATCCGGCAGCAAGGGATCAAGTCCCGGCTGATCCGGGCCTTTAATCAAAAGCGGCCCGGCAGTATGTAACCAGAAAAAGATACGCGCCTCGTTACGAAGGTTCTTAAACACCCTTAGCACCCCCCGTGACCAGCCCGGCTTCGCTACAGGCATTTTGCAGATCCGTAGCCGAAATACCGTTCCAGCCGAAGGTCAGAAATTCACGCAGGTTGCTTGCCGTAACCGAAGCCACCTGTATATTTTCCAGGCGCACCCGGCCCAGTCCACGGCCGGTGCAACCACCCAGGGGAAGTTCACCCCGGGAGAAGGGCAACAGCGACAGAAGTATATCCCGCCACTCCTCATCGCTGGCGTTTTCAACAATTGCTTCGAAAACAAAAGTTGTTCCGGCCGGCACTGCCTCGATCTCGTATTTTCGTTTCGTGTAAGCGGTACGCGTATCCCGGTCAATGGCGACGCCGGGACGTACTTCGCAAAAACCCGGCCAGGTGCACCCATCCAGGATTAGATCCCTGATCCGTAAACGGCCGGCAAAATGAGGGCTGCCGAAAATACGACACGCCGGGCACAGCTTAGTATAAATTTCTATAGCCAGCTGCCGCAGTTCCTTATACTTTTTCTTTAGTTGTTTGATCGTTTCGTTGGACAAGCAAGGTTCACTTAGAGGATCACAGCACCCCCGGGTGCCGTCTTCACGTCGGCCCAAAACCTGTTCGGCAAAACTCCGCCACACTCCTTTGAATGAGGAACCCGGGATAAATGGACGCCCGTAAGCATCGCGGATGACCGGGTTGTCGATGGCAGTGGGGTCGGGCACGGCCTCCCCGCTCCCTATGCGCAAGGGGGTTAAGGTTATCAAACGCCCGGTAATACGCCGCCGGTTATAGAAGGTGTCGTAAAGAAAGCTAACGGTTGCCGTCATCACGTTCACCCCCGGTACGCCGGTTTTTTCCCGGGCTTTTTTCTTTTAAAAGGTACTCCAGGTACTTAACCCGCCAGCTTAAATAGCCAAAAAAATGTGCCAGGCACAGGAGGACAAAACGCCTGTCGCCGGTGCGGTTGCTATCCTTTAGCCTGTCCCGGGCCAGTTTCTCTACTTCCTCAATCTCCTCGATGAGGGCTTTGCCAAAAGGCTTTCCATTGAACTCTGCCGCCCAACCTTGCCCGCTGGAGTCACGTCCCATCTGGTATTCGATAAAGGCTTTAATTTCCAGGGGTGTAGCGGCCATCTGGGCCATTGCGACCAGGTTTTTAATCTGCTTGTCCCCGATTTCTTTGGGTTTGGGCTTACTTTCCTTCAAGAAGTCTGCTGCCCTTCTCGCCAGCTCTTCCTTCAGTTCATCGAGATCTTTTTTCCTGGCCCGCTCGAGCACGAAATCCGTTATTTGCGTTTCACTGACCTTCATTGCTCACCCCTCCATTAACCAGGTGAAATTCATTGCAGACGCTCAGCGCACCGTAGCCGTCTTCGGTCTTCATTCCCACACCCTGTTTTTCGAGATGGAAAAGGGCCTGCACGAGCCCATCATTTAACCTGCCGCGCACCCGGCAAAGGAAAACACTTCCGGCGGTGATGTAAAGCCTCGCCCTTTGCCGCCCGTCACCCTTCACTGCCGTGCTGTATCCCCCGTAAACCTTAAAATCGGCGACGGCTCTGGTAACTTCCACCCCGGCACCGGCCGATCCCAGCGGGGGCAGAAAAACGGCCCGGGCCAATTCCTGCCGCAGGTACGGCGTGGGAACCCACCCGGTTGCCGGTGTCAACTCCGTATCCGGCAGGGTGTCGGAGAGCAGGGTGAGAGAAAAATATGTACAGTCCGGTTGATATTCACCTAATTGACTGATAATTTTCTGAAACCTTTCAATACGTTGTCTCAGGGCATCCGGACCTGACTCCTCAAACTGCTTAAAATGGATAACAGCCCGCCCTAATCCTACGGTTGTTTTTGCCCCCAGGCGGAGTTCAACTGTTTCTGAAATTGGAATAGTAGCGGGAATATCCAGCCAGCCCTGGAAAGTTTGGCCTGCATCCAGTACGCGGAGAGCGTAAAGCTGGCGATCCAGGGCTACACCACGGTATGGATCGACGGCCAGGCGCATTATCAGGCGGCGATTTACCGCTACATTATGGTTTTCCTCATCCAGGTATCCCGAAACGCGTTCAACGCGATTCTTGCATTCGGGACAGCGGCGCCCCCCGGATGCAAGCAGGGTGTCGAAAATGGGGTGGTTGGAATTAAATTTGCAGCGGTAAGCTGTGAGCGGCGCAACCCGTGCACCGTCCTTATATAAATGGCTGAAGCGTACGCATTCGAATGAGGCACAAAAGCCGCGCCATATGCAGGTAGCACAATCTGGCTCTGCAGCAAAGTGCACCCAGTGATATCCCTTTGTCTCAGAATAATAGGGACAGCTCTCGGTAATTAACCGTGCCAGGGCAGCCCGCAGTACCCCGCCGGGAATGAAGTCGCGGGAAGGAAGGAAGTAAGCCGAAGGTTCACGCCGGTCACCGATCAGGGCGGGCGACATCAAATTCAGGGTTACGGCGTACCTCATTTTTCGCATTCCTCCTCCACAACCTGAACCCTAAACCAGCCCAGGCCCCTGCTCTTCCCGAATCCCAGGGCGTAGTTAAAAGCAAAAGCATCTTTAAGCGCCGCCACGACTTTTTGCTGTTTTTCTTCCGGAACCCATCCCCATACTTGGCCCTGAAAAACCACGTTTCTTCCCCCAACTGTTTCCACGGTATAAAGGGCGTTGTCACGGGCTACCCGCCGGTAACGGTCAATGGCAACGCCGGAACGTACGCTGACCAACCGCTCGATCTCGCTATCACCGGGACGAGCGTCCTCAAAGTAGAGATGTCCCCGGCGATTACCTTTTTGACCGAAAATCAGACAGACCAGACAGGAGCAATCCCCGGTTTCCCGGCAAACTTCCTCCGGACCGTAGACCCGGGCTCGTACCAGAGCGGTAATGGCAGCCCGGAGTCGTCCCTTAATGGTTGATCCGGGAATGACCGGGTAATCCTTTTTCCGGTTATAATCCCGTTCGCGGTATAAATACTTATCCAGGAAACCACGCCCCCCTGTTCCCGCCCCCACATGTACCGGCGTAATAAACTCCAGCCGATAAGTAAGGCATACTTTGGCCAGGCTCACCGGACATCACCTTCCGCACCGACATAGTTCCAGAGTTCCACCACATCCAGCCACGGGCAGTAATACCTATCTTTTCCCCGTTCCTCACTGGAGAAAAACATCCCGGGTTCACAATTTGCCCCCGTTATGATCTCCCAGGACTTTTTCAATGTCTCGCGCTGTTCTTCGCCCAGGCGGGCATATTGATAGCGGAAAAAGAGCTCTGCCACCTGCCTGCCGTACTGCTCTGCCGCCACCCGCAACCCGTAAAACCAGCTCCGGCCCGGCGTCCGGGAAGCTGGAGCCGCTTGAAGCAGGTTGACCGCCTCCATAAAGCGCCGTGCTTCAGTGAAGGTATAAGGACGCAGCGTCAGTATGGTTTTAACCGCCCCTGCCTTCGCGTTTTGCTTACGGTTATCCGGCTCAAAACACATGCCGTCTTCCCTCACCAGGGTGCTCTGGCGGTAAGAAACGATATGGTCCTGATAGGTGGCGTAGGAGGCCAGCACGGCTATGTCCAGGGTGCCTTCCCGGGCTTTTCCCCCGGCCTTATAGATGCGTTTTTTCGCTTCTTTAAGGAGTCCCTGGGCCATCTCGAAGAGGTAGCGCACCGGCGTTTTGGCCCCGGCAATAACCACTCCTAAAGAAAGGGTGGGACCAGCCTTGCCAGTCGAGAGATTCTCGAACAATCGGTCAAAATACTCTCCTATAGTAACGGCCAGGGGTAGTGCCGCCCGGGCCGGAACGAGCAGAAAGATATCATCTCCGCCCAGGGCAATGATTTCCACTGCCCGCCCTTCCAGTAATATATGTTTTTCTTCGAGGGCTGTAAAAACAGCGGTATAGGCTGCGTTTTCACTGAACTGGCTTAAGAGACGCAATTCCGGCAGGGATTTGCACCGGCCAAAAAGGGGCCCGAAATTGTTGCCATCTGCATAAATTACAGCGATTTCGTTGTTGCTGTCGGCAATTTCATCAATTTCACCAGCCACTTTAAGATACACCTTTGTTCCCCGGGCCTGCCAGAATTGCCGGTATTCTTCCAGGAAAATAGACTTTTTGGCATCCTGCCCCACAATATGTTTCCGCAGGCAGGAGGCGCATAGATCGCGGCTTTCATCTTCATATTGCCACTGCCTGTAGGCTGGACGAATACCGCACGAGTCACAAATATCTTTTGTCTTCGCCGGTAGCAGGTTTGGCTCCACAGACAGATGGAATTCTTTTTCGTAGAGGTCGATCACCCCTTCGGCTTTTTCCCATGCCGGTACCAGTACACTGCGACGATCAGCCATTTTTTCAGCCAGACGTTCCCGCAATTCATCTAATTTATTACCAAGTTCTGACACTGTTACTGTTTGCGATACCCCGACAGCGCGGGCTGTAAGACAAACCTCCCGGTGAACGCGCTCTATTTCCTCTGCTACCTTTTCACCTTTTCCCGCCGGCACCACCGCCATCAAGTGCCCTCCGCCAGCGTAGATGATTGACTCTGTGGTTAGTCCGGGTAATTCCCGAAACATCTGGATATAACGACGGCGGTTGATGCCATCCAGAAGCACACTGGCACCGCGAATTTCGCTGATGCGGTTTGTTTCCAGATAATATTCCTTAATTTTGAAGGCCCCACCCTCAACTACGTCTACTTTCAACTGCCCCAGTTCTCGCCCTATCTCAACCTCATCTGAATAACCGGCCAGCCATGATGCTGTTTCGTAAATTGACCGGAGGGTGTCCGGAACCGGCCTTAAGTTGGTCAGCTCTTTTTCCGGCGCAAAAACATCGCTTCCCTCCAGGAGACTGGTCAGGCGAAGAGTGCACCATTCTTCCCCGGAAATCCGGTCAGACGCCAGGGCATGAAATAATCCCGTTCTTAACAATAAAAAATCAGCCAGGCGTATGCACGGTTTCCCCTCACCACGTAACCATCCTAACGGCGTGCTTTTCCTGGCCGTTCTTGTAAAGATTTGACCGGGAAAGGGTAATTCCGGCCATAAAGCTGCCAGCGGGACATGACTCTTTGCCACCTCCCCATTCTCAGTTAGAAAACCATTATCCTCAAGCCATTTTTTCCTAACAAAAATGTCACGCAGGGCAAAAAAATCCGACAGTTTTTCGGCGGCATATTCAGGCCCATTCTTTTTCCACAGAGCCATGGCCAGAGCCAATCCCTGGCGGTTTATTTCGCCAGCCTGGATGACATCAAGGTAATACTGCGTACCCGTAACGGGGTGACGCCAGAGAATGGCCTGCGGGGGCACCTCCTCTTTCTGTGCCGGTTTCCCCAAAGGATTACCAACATCTTCTAGCCAGTGAATAAGGGACAAATTCTTATCACCTCCATCTGCTGAATCATAATCTCTCCTTTTACCGCTTCCCCCGGGCCCGCTCGCGGATGGCCTGGAGGTTTAATATCTCCGCGACGGTAAATCGCGGCACCAGGCCGTCATTATCGGGACGCAGGCGCAGAACGGGTGGGAAATAGCCCATCCGCCCGTGCACGATGACCAGAACCACGGCTGCACTGCAGTTCAGGGAGGGCAGGTTGAGCAGCAGTGGCTCGGTCTGCCAATCCCGGGAGCTTAACCCCAGTTCGTCCAGCCGGGACGCAATCTGCGGTTCCAGAGGGCTCTGCAGGTCCACCTGGCTGGGTACTTCAATCACCTCTGAAACCGGACACCCGGTCAGGTTTTCAATTTCCCGCAAATTCTGCTCCGTCAAAGGGTGAGAAAAATTAATTATCCTCACTTGCTCTCACTTCCCTCCACCAGGGCAAAATATGGCGCAAACTCGGCGATCAGTTTGCTGCGGTCCACGTTACCGTCAGGGTAACCCAGCCAGTCCCGCAGTTTTTCGTAAACTCCCCGCAGCTGGTTGGCCACCGTCTGCTCCTGCTTGAAGAGGGCGGCGGCAATGGCGGCATTGTCCAGGCCCCGGCAGGCCAGGCGGACCACCTCCCTTTCGGCACGGGTCAGCCAGCGCTCAATGAATTCCCGCTGCCTTTTGATCCGGTTGGCCCGGCTGAGTTTCTCGTACCAGGCCACCACTTCGGCAGGGTCATTCATTTCGGCCACGGTCTGCATCAGCACCCCGGCTTCACTCCAGCGGAGAACCGGCACGGATACCAGCCAGGCCTTATCTTCGGGGGAGAGATGCAGCCGGCGCTCGGAACCGGGCTGCCAGCCTTCCGTGATCAGGTGCCAGACCCGATCCTCCGGCCCGAAAAGGAGCTGGGCCACCACCATGCCCAGGATGCCCATAACCTTGCGCCCGCCGGATATGCAGAGGTGGACAACCCCCGCCTGGCGGGCGCGGCGGATTTCCCCGTACAGGGTGCGCAGGAGAGCCCGCAGGTCCTCATCGGTACAGAAATCCCCCACGGGCCCGTCCGCAGAAGAAACGGGAACGGCCCGCAGCCGTATACCCGGATAGGACGCTTTCCGAAACTCTTCCCCGATAACTTCCAGGGCTTCCCGCACCCTGGCGGTTTCCGTGTAGATTACCACCACTTCAACAATGGCCTCTCCACCTGACAGCAGGTGATCCAGCGTGATGGTCACCACCTGGGGTTCCACGCCCAGGGTGGCTACCAGTATACCGTTACGGCGGCTGCCTTTGTCGGGGGAGAGGGGAGAATAGCTCATCCGAACCACCTTTCGCCGCGCAGGCCGGCTCCGGCTGCCGGAACATTCCGGGAACTCACCCCTGATCCCGGCTAAAGGCAGGCTGCCTGCGGGGTGACGGCATTTACCTGCAGGATACCCGCCCCCTTCTCTTACCTTAACCGCCGGCGGCCGGTGCAGCCAGAGCCGTACCTACCAATAAAAATAGTAACTTTATACCATAATCTCAGGTTGCCTGGTTCGTTTTACCAGTCTATAGCAGCTATTCGACATGCATGCGCACACTCCTGCCAGAAACAGGACGAATCTACCATCAGATCACTTGCCCTGGCACAATTCTCCATCATCCACAGATAAAAAAGCAGCGGTGCAACCGCTGCGTTTATTTTCCCCCTTCCAGCACCAGCTTTACCGCCTCCCCGGCTTCCCGGGGCTGCAGGGGACGGGGATAGTTGTAGGGGGTTTTTCCGGGCCGCTCGTTGTAGTAGGGCCGGTTGCAGTCCGGGCAGCCCGTGGTGCGGAAGGCCTCACCATCCGCCAGGTGATGGGTCAGTTCCTCCCGGGGAATGCCCCAGTCCACGAGCCTGCCGCCTTCAAATTTTATCCCGCCCGGCCGCACCAGGCCCCGCTTCAAAAGGTAATGGGCTGCCTGGATCCGCCGGTAGGTCCTCAGGTCGGGAGGCCGGTGATGCTCCAGCCTGGTGCCCGGCAGCGGGGTGAAAGCAAAGAGGGCCACCCCCACCCCGCAGGACAGCAGTTCCCCCATCAACCGGATGGCCTCTTCCTCGCTTTCGCCCAGGCCGATGATCAGGTGTGTGCCCACCCGGCCCGGAAACTGCGCCGCCGCTTCCTGCAGCAGGCGAAGGTGCCGCTCCCAGCTGCCGCCTTTCAGCTCCCGGTAGAGCTGCGGGGTGGCCGCATCCAGGGGCAGGCCCACCACATCCACCCCCTCCTCCAGCAGCTCCCCTACCTCCTCCACCGTTTGCAGCCCGACGGAAACGCACAAAGGGATGTCCACCTCCCGGCGCACCGCGGCAACGGCCTGCCGGACCCGCTGGAAGTAGCCTGCCGAGTGCACCACCTGAAAGCAAACCCGGCGAATCCGCCCGGCACGGCAGGCATCAACAAGGCGGGGCAGGACCTCTGCAACAGCAAAAGGAGGCCAGATCACCCGGGACAGGCGGTGGGCCCGCCCCCGGCTGGAGCGGGCCTGGGCACAGAAGGCGCAGTCCCGGGCGCAGTGTTCTCCGGTCATCAGGTAAGCGGTGGTCGGCGCCTCGTCCAGCCGCACGGGGAGAAGGCCCAGCACCGCCGCCGTCCCTTCGGAAACATACCAGTGCAAATCTTACCACCCCAATCAAAGAAGGGGCCGGAAGGCCCCGGTGATTACAGCACGCAGCATTCCCGGCGCCAGGCCACCTCCAGTCCCAGCTCCCGGGCCAGTTCCCGGGCCGGCGGGGCGGGCAGCACCAGCCGGTTCACCCCCGCCCGCACCGCCAGGGCGTCCAGCCGGGCCCGGTAGCTCCCCGCCGGACGCATGCACCCCAGGTAGATGGGCAGCCGGGGGAGCATGAGCCGGGCAGTGGCCAGAAGGCGCGCCACCTCTTCTACATCAGGAGGGCGGCAACCGCTGTAAGCGGTGCCGGGCACCGGAAAGAACACAATGACCACCAGGGCCTCCGCCCCCAGATCGGCCAGCGCTTCCAGCACCCGGTACTCCCCGCGGAGGCGGCCGCCCTTCAGCCCCACCACCAGGTGGGGGAAAACCCGGCTGTAACGTCTGAGCTGGCGGTAGACCCGCAGGTAGTCCTGCGGGCCGCAGGAAAGCCCCAGCACCTCGGCAATGGTATCACCATCCAGGATTAAATCAAAGGAAACCGCGCTGGCTACCTGACCGATGAGCCGGGCCGTTTTTTCGTCCACCAGGCCCGGGTGCAGGTTCAGTTTAAAGCGGGCCGCCAGTTCCCGCAACTGGTCCAGGTGGCGCGCCACGGGCACCACCCCTTCAGGGTCGCAGCCGCCCGAAACAAGCAGGCTGGTCCAGGGCAGTTCCTCGCCCCTTTGCCAGCGCTCCATCAGCCGGGGCAGGGGCAGCATCCCCTGGAGAAAGTGGCCCCCGCAGTGGGCGCAGTTAAGGGCACAGGAGGTGCCGGTAACGCTAACCGACCGGGTGGCGGTGGGCCGCACGAACTCCACCTGGCGGGCAAAGTTCCGCCACCGCACCCGCCAGGCCTCTTCCAGCAGCCGCTCCAGGGGAAGACCGCTACCCCCGCTCACAGGACATCACTCCGACTCCTCTTATTCTTCCTGCACTATTGTTGCATACTCCGCTGCATTTAGCAACTGTTCAATCTCCGCAGTGCTGGACATTTGAACCAGGATCAACCACCCTTCACCATAGGGATCCAGGTTTACCAGGTCCGGGTGCTCCACCACCTGCTCGTTAACCTCCAGCACCGTCCCGCTCACCGGAGCAATGACATCGGAAACCGATTTTACCGATTCCAGCCGGCCGAATGGCTCCCCGGCAACAATCACATCACCTTTTGACGGCAGATCGGCAAATAAAATGTCGCCCAGCTGTTTTTGAGCATAATCCGTCACACCAATACGGGCTTTTTCACCTTCCACCCTTACCCAGGCGTGCTCCCGGTGATACTTTAATTCCTGCGGATACACCATTGTCAGACCTCCTTTTATTCTTCCCGGGCAGGATATACAAACCTGGTACCGTTTAACTCGAAGGCATAAGAAATAGCAGCCGCCTTATTCACCATGTTGGATACGGAGCAATATTTTTCATCGGTAAGCTTCAAAGCGTGGTAGATCTTTTCCGGTGGCAAGTTGGGTCCAGTTAATTTATAAACTATATTGATATTCTCAAAAACTTTGGGGTGATCTTCCGCCCGCTTCCCTTCCACTTCTATGAGCAGGCTGTCAAATTGAACCCGCATCTTTTTTAAAATGTGAGCCAGTTCAATTCCGGAACAACCGCCAAGAGCCATCAGCAGTAACTCCATGGGCCTTACACCCTGATTCATGCCTCCATATATCTGGCTGGCATCCATGGCCACCTGCCGCCCGGCTTCATCAATGCCCACGAATTTCATATTCCCTTCCCATTTCACGATCACTTCTGACATAACCCATGTCTCCTTCCTAAAATTTATTGAAAATTACTTCAACCCCAGGTAATCATGCCGTGGCGGGGTCCGTTTCCATATCGGCCACCATTTCCTCTTTGGGCACCACCACGGACAAAATCAGGAGATAGAGACCTGTTACCACCAGGAAGAGGGCCAGGCCCAATAATCCCTTTTTATGCAGCCAGCCGAAGCTGGTGAGGATCAGGAACAGAACCGCTGCGGTAGCGGTGCCGGAAAACAGGGCCAGGGACCGGCGTACAGCTGCCAGGTTGGGTCCGCCTATACGCCATTTCCCGGCCTGTTCCACCAGAGTTACCACAACCAAACCCAGGATATTGGCCGACATGCCCACAAACACCGGGTGAATGTTCAGGTAGAAATTACTCGGATGCCAGCCGCCCAGGTAATACCAGGCCAGGCCGAATAGGAACCCGCAGAGCATGGCGGTAACCGCAGCCCGCCGTGTAGCCAGGGGCCAGAACAGAGCCGCCACCACCGGGGCAAAGGTGGCCCCGTTGCGCAGGGTCCAGGCCAGCACGTTCCACCAGGCGGCCTGATCGCTGCGCAGAAAGCTGAGCAGGATCATCAATCCGGTTAAAATCACCAGGGAGATCCTGGTATAACGAACTTTTTGTTCGTCGGCTAATCCGGGGTTAACCGCACCCATGAAGTCCCTGCCCAGACTGGTGGAACCGGAGAACTGGCAGGGTGCTCCCCAGCCCAGGGCGCAGGCCCAAACACCGAGGAAGAACAATCCCACCAGGGGGGCGGGAAGCACCTGCGCCAGGTAGAGGGGTACCTGGATCATTCCCCTGGCACCGCCGGGAACTACCGTCGCAGCAGCCAGGCCGAAGAGAACGCCGAAGAAGATGAAGAAAATGTTAGCACCAACAGCCATAAGTAGCCCCCTGCGCCCCTCTTCCACCGTGCGGCAGGACAGGGCCATCTGTAAGGCGGCCTGGGCCAGCAGCACGTTGATGAGAAAGGTAGCGAACCAGGCAATAATTACCTGCAGGCCTACCCCGGCGGGGTCAAACATCTCGGGTCTGCTCGCGGCCAGCTGGGTCAGACCACCAATCCCCGGTTTGATGAAGAAAGCAACGGCGCCTATAATAAACATGAGGGCGAACATAATGGTGTTGGCGGTTTGGGTCATAACCACCGACCACATACCACCAGCCTGAAGGTATATCAGCAGCAACAGGGCGCTGATAATCACGGAAACCGTAATGGGCAGGTTGGTAAAGGCGGAAACCGCGGAGGCAAAGGAAAGGGCGGTTGCCACCGACCACATAGGGAAGGTTAAGGCTGTAATCAGCCCTGCCACTCCCAGAGCAAACCGGCCAAAGTGGTCGCCAATCAGGCCGGAAATGGTAACAACCAATTTCCGGCGAAACATCCCCAGGAGCACAATTGCGATAATGAGCACATGCACCATTTCCGCCACACCATACCACGCGGCGGATACTCCTTTAAGATAAGCCAGTTCCATAACAGCGATAAAGGTAGAACCAGAGAAGAGGCCGGTAATGCACGCAAATACCATCCAGGGCCTGAAGGACCGGCCACCCACCCAGAACCCCTCGGCAGAGGTAGCCCTGCGACGGACAATATTGCCCAGAACTATGAGCACCGCCGTATATAAGACGGCCAGTCCCAGTATCCAGTAGCCATAAGAATTCATACTTTCCCCCCGTTCCTTTCATGATATTTTGCATATCCCCGCGCCGGCGCTATTACGTTTACTTATGGCAGCAAAAAGCGTGCCATATGTCAGCCGGGCGACAAAGGTCAGGTGCAATCTCCGGCCTCACCAATACTGGTTCATTTTCGCACCAATAAAGGCCTGTCCGTTCAGAACAGGCCGGTTCACTGTCGCACCATTCCGGTGCAAAACCAAACCTCACCACGGAAACTGCATTTTCCTGCAACCCGGGTCAGGCATGAATGGATAAACCGTGAATTCCTTCCGCCGCTTCCATAATCGTTTCGGCCAGGGTAGGATGGGCATGGATCACCCGGGCCAGCTGCTCAGCCGACATATTCATTTCCAGAGCTACGGCCGCTTCGGCTACCAGGTCGGAAGCATGGGGACCTACTATGTGTACCCCCAGAAGGAAACCGGTACGGGCGTCAGCCACCATCTTGACAAAACCTTCGGTTTCTCCCATGGCCTGGGCCTTACCGCTGGCCATCATGGGGAATTTGGCTGTTTTCACTTCATAGCCCTGAGCCCGGGCTTGCTCCGTGGTCAGGCCGACCATTCCCACCTCGGGACGGGTGAAGATGCAGGACGGCACCACCCGGTAGTCCATTTCCCTGTTCTCGCCCATAATATTGTGGACGGCCACCAGTCCCTGGGCCGAAGCCACGTGGGCCAGCTGGATCTTACCGGTGATGTCCCCGACGGCGTAAATGCCCGGCACCGAGGTTTCCATACGTTCATTCACCAGCACCTCACCCCGCTGGCCCAGGGCCACTCCCGCTTCCGCCAGCCCCAGTCCACCGGTATTCAAAACACGGCCCACAGAGATAAGGACCAGATCGGCGGCAATTTCCTCCCCGCCATCCAGTTCGGCCATCACACCGCCGGCTTCCTTGCGGACGGCCTTGATGGTGGTCCCGGTCCTGACGGTAATCCCCTGACGTTTAAAAATTCCCTGCAGGTACCGGGATACTTCCAGATCCGCGCCGGGCAGGATGGAGGGCATCATTTCCACCAGGGTAACCCTGCTGCCCAGGGCGGCCATAATGGAAGCAAACTCGCATCCCACCACACCCCCGCCGACAATAAGCAACCGTTCCGGAACCGAGGTCAGGTTTAAAGCTTCGTCCGAGGTAATCACCTGCCGGCCGTCATACCCCAGGCTCTTGATGAGCGCCGGGCCGGAACCGGTGGCCAGGATAATATTCTCTGCCTCCAGCTCCTGTTCAGCCCCGTCGGAAAGGATTACTTTAACTGTACGCGGCGAGGTCAGCACAGCCGTCCCGCGGACCAGCTCCACCTTGTTCTTCTTAAGCAAAAATTGAATGCCGGAAACAAGCCGCCCGACCACCTGGCGCTTGCGCTCCATCAGGGCGGCCATGTCCACCTCCACCGCTCCGGTGGAGATACCAAATTCGCCCGCCCTCTTAATACCGGCCAGCATATCCGCAGCCGCGGCCAGCACCTTGGTGGGAATGCAGCCACGGTTCAGACAGGTTCCTCCCAGTTCCTCCTTCTCCACCAGCGCCACCCGGGCCCCCAGCTGGGCCGCCCGGATAGCCGCCACATAACCGCCGGGCCCCCCACCGATCACGATAATCCTGTAACGCATACCCTTCACCTCATCTTGTTTATAGTTTGTAACTTTCAAGATTTTTTACGGCATATTTTCCACGCAAACTCCATGCGAAGGCAAAAGAAAAAGCCCCTGCTGGTTTCAGCGGCAAAAATCAACCGGGGACCTTCTTTATTGTGCACATAGAACGGTTTAGTTTTGCACCGCATCGGTACAGTTCTGTACCACCAGGCCATACTGGCGGGCCTTACGCAGAAGGGTGGAGTGGGAAATTCCCAAAACCTGTCCTGCCCGGCGCAGGCTACGGTATTTTTCAAGGGCCATCCTGATTAATTCTTTTTCCGTAGCCTCCCTGGCCTCCTGCAGGGACACAATCTCCATAATCTGGGGACGCCACCCTTCCCTGCCCAGGGCTTCCATAAGTTCGCCGGGCAGATGGTGGGGCTCAATTACCTCCTCCTCGCACATGATCACCAGGCGCTCAATAAGGTTGATCAGCTCCCTGACGTTCCCCGGCCAGGAGTAGCTCTCCAACAAACGGCAGGTTTCCATACCCAGGCGCTTCCTGGTGCCGTGCCTGGCGTTAAAGCGGTTGAGAAAATGGGTAGCCAGGGGCAGAATATCTTCCCGGCGTTCTTTCAATGGCGGGATGCTGATGGGCACCACATTCAGCCGGTAGTACAGGTCTTCCCGAAACTTTTTCTCGGCAATGAGATGTTTTAAATCCTTGTTGGTAGCAGCAATTATGCGAATATTCAGCTTGATGGGCCTGCGCCCTCCCACCCGGTAAATGACCTGCTCTTGAAGCACCCGCAGCAACTTGACCTGCAGGTTCAAGGGCATGTCCCCGATTTCGTCCAGGAACACTGTACCACCGTTGGCAATCTCCAACAGCCCCAGCTTTCCCTCCTTCTGGGCTCCGGTGAAGGCTCCCTTTTCGTAACCGAAAAGCTCGGACTCCAGGAGGGGTTCCGGAATGGCCCCGCAGTTGATTTCGATAAAAGGCTTATCCGCCCTGGGGCTGTAGCGGTGAATGAGCCTGGCCAGCCTCTCCTTACCCACCCCCGAAGGGCCGGTGATGAGCACCGTAGAGTCCACGGTGGCCACCCGCAGGGCCTGTTCCACCACCCGGCGCATCTGGGGACTTTCGGCAATGATTTCCTCGCCGGCCAGCCGCCTGGCCCGCAATTCCTTCAGCTCCGCAGAAGCCCGGGCAGCCTCCTCCTTTAACCGGTTGAGCTCGGTTATATCCCGCAGGTTGATGACAATCCGGTCCACTTCCCCCCTCTCCCCGGCCACCGCGCTACCGGAAAAGATGAGCTCCGCTCCTTCATCCGTGTGCACCGCCATGATATATAGGGACTTGCCGGACATAATCTCATTGTAGATTTTTAAAAGATGTTTATGCCGCCCCAAAGCCAGTTCGGCCACGTTTTTCCCCTGGATTTCCTCCGGTGAATCCATGCCGGTAATCCGGCCGTAGCTGGCGTTAACCCGTTCTACATTCCCCTGCCCATCGATTACCACTATACCGTCGTAACAGGACTGGATAACCCCGGCCAGCTCTTTATTCAAATTGCGCACCGAATCCAGCTGACTGGATATGTCTTCCAGATCCGAAATGTCCTGCAAAACCAGCACAAAGCCCTGAGCCTGATCATCCTTTAAAATGGGGCTCTGCCGGATGATCAACGCCTTATCCCCCACCTTAAAGCGCCCCAAATAGGCATCAACCCCGGGATCCACCCGGCCAAGACCCAGCTGTTCAAGCAAAGGTCCGGCCGGCCGTCCCAGCACCTTGACCGCCGGGATGCCGGTTAACTTTTCTGCGGCTGCGTTGAAGTGACAAACATCACCCCGGGCATCCACGGCAATGATACCATTATGCACCGACTGGAGAATCACCGCCAGCTTATACTCGGTGGCCTCCAGGGCGCTGTGCACTTTATTGATCAGGTCTATGCGGGTCAGGACCCCGGCCAGTCCACCCTGCCGGTTGAGAATGACCAGGCGGTCTATGGGCAGGTTACTTACCTCGTTAAAATGCATATCCTCGTATATGGTCGTAATATCCCGCTCCATTACCTGTTCCACAGGGGTATCAAAGGAAGCACCCCTCTGCAGGGCCTGGAGAACCTGAAAAACAGTCAGGATACCAATAACCTTACCGTCATCATCAATAACCGGGGCGCAGTTCACCCCCTGCCGCCGGTAAACCTCGCAAGCGTCAGTCAGGGTTTGCCAGGGATAAAGAGTCCGGGGATTTTCCAGCATTACCTGTTTTACCAGCAAGGCAAACTTCCTCCTGTTTTTTGGCGTATCCAGAGATTTCGTTGGTCTGCAACGGGCCGGAAAGGAAGCCGGACTTATATGAAAGACCGCTGGTGAAACGCCAGCGGCCCTTTTGTCACTTCACCACGATATTCACCAGTTTCCCCGGCACGGGAATGACCTTCACTATTTGCTTGCCCTCCACCAGTTTCTGCACCCGGGGCTGGGCCAGGACCACCTCTTTCATTTGTTCCGGGGTGATGTCCGCCGGCACCAGCACCCGCTCCCGTACCCGGCCGTTGATCTGGACCACAATGGTAATCTCGTCTTCCACAATGGCTTCGGGGTCGTAAGACGGCCAGGGCTGCCTGTGGATGCTCTCCGTATGGCCGGTAATTTCCCACAACTCCTCGGTTATGTGGGGAGCAAAGGGGGCCAGCAGGATGAGCAGGTGCTCAACGGCCTCCCGCAAAACCGCCGGATCCCGGTCAGTTTCCGGAACTTCCTTATATTGATAGAGGGCATTGACCAGCTCCATGATGGCGCTGACGGCAGTGTTGAAGTTAAACCGGTTGCCGACATCCTCGGTGACTTTTTTAATGGTCAGGTGGGTCAGGCGGTGCATCTGGCGGTTCACCCCCACCAGCCTGCCCGCGGGCTTCGGCGGCGCTTCCAGCAGGCCTTCGGCCACGGAGGTGACCAGCCGCCAGACCCGGTTGAGGAACCGGTAGCAGCCCTCCACCCCCTGGTCGCTCCACTCCAGATCCCGCTCGGGAGGCGCGGCAAAGAGGATGAACAGCCGGGCGGTATCGGCACCGTATCTGGCCACAATCTCCTCGGGGCTGACCACGTTCCCCCTGGACTTGGACATCTTGGCCCCGTCTTTCAACACCATGCCCTGGGTTAACAGGTTGGTAAAGGGCTCCTGGATGCTCACCAGGCCCAGGTCATAGAGCACTTTGGTGAAGAAACGGGAATACAGAAGGTGTAGAATGGCGTGCTCTACCCCGCCAATGTACTGATCCACGGGCAGCCAGTAGTCCACCCTGGCCCGGTCCCAGGGCTGTTTATCGTCCCGGGGGCTGGTGTAGCGGTAGTAGTACCAGGAAGAACACATGAAGGTATCCATGGTATCGGTCTCCCGCCGGGCCGGCCCGCCGCACCGGGGGCAGCTGGTGTTGACGAACTCCGGGCAGTCGGCCAGGGGCGACTGCCCGGTGGGCTTGAATTCCACGTCCCGGGGCAGGAGCACGGGCAGGTCCTCCTCCGGCACGGGGACAATACCGCACCGCTCGCAGTAAACAATGGGGATGGGCGCCCCCCAGTAGCGCTGGCGGGAAATCAACCAGTCCCGCAGGCGGTAGTTCACCTGGCCGCGGCCCAGGCCTTTCTCTTCCAGGTAGGCAATAACCGCCCGGATCCCCTCATCTTTGGACAGCCCGTTGAACTGACCCGAGTTCACCATCACCCCGTCGCCGGCATAGGCTTCGGTCATGGCCTGCGGGTCCAGTTCCATCCCGGGCGGCTGGATGACCACCCGGATGGGGAGGTTGTACTTGCGGGCAAATTCAAAGTCCCGCTGGTCGTGGGCGGGCACACCCATAACCGCCCCGGTACCGTATTCCATCAGGACATAATTGGCCACCAGTATGGGTACCCGTTCGCCGTTCAGAGGATTGATGCAGTACGCCCCTGTAAACAGCCCCTCCTTTTCCGAGTCGGTGGCTGTCCGGGCAATTTCGCTCAAATTGCGCACCCGCCGTACAAAGTCGCGCACCGCCCCGGCCTCGGGCCTGCCCTCAATGAGCTTTTCCACCAGGGGATGTTCCGGGGCCAGCACCATGTACGTGACTCCAAACACCGTGTCGGGACGGGTGGTAAAGACCACGATCTCCTCATCCATACCGTCCACGGGAAAGCGGATTTCCGCCCCCTCGCTGCGGCCGATCCAGTTTTCCTGCATGATTTTGACCTTCTCCGGCCAGCCCTCCAGCAGCTCCAGGTCCTTGAGCAGACGCTCGGCATAGGCGGTGATTTTAAAGAACCACTGCTCCAGTTCCCGTTTTTCCACGGGCGTCTTGCAGCGCTCGCAGGCGCCCTCCTTGACCTGCTCGTTGGCCAGCACCGTGGCGCAGGAGGGGCACCAGTTCACCGCCGCCTTCTTCTTATAGGCCAGCCCTTTGTGGTAGAGCTGCAGGAAGAGCCACTGGGTCCATTTATAGTATCCGGGGTGACAGGTGGCGATCTCCCGGTCCCAGTCGTAACTGATGCCCAGCTGCTTCAACTGGGTACGCATGGCCCTGATGTTATCCATGGTCCAGTCGGCGGGGTGGATGTTGCCGTGCTTGATGGCCGCGTTCTCCGCCGGCAGGCCGAAGGCATCCCACCCCATGGGGTGCAGGACGTGATAACCCTGCATGGTTTTAAAGCGGGCCACCACATCACCGATGGAGTAATTTCTCACGTGGCCCATGTGCAGCTTGCCGGAAGGGTAGGGAAACATCTCCAGGCAGTAATATTTCGGGCGCTCCGAGAAATCCGCAGTCTTGTATATATTTTCCTCAGCCCAGCGTTTCTGCCATTTGGCTTCAATCTCCCTGAAATCGTAGCGTTCCTTCACCTGAGCATCCTCCTTGCGTATGCCTGAACCACCAATCCTCTATTTCGACGGCATTTCATCATAAGTGTCATTTTATCACAAATGTCATGCCCGGGACAAGAATGAGTTATCCTGAGAGATCCCCAGTTTTGAACCCTGTTTTGGCTCGGTAGCGAGCAACTTGAGCCGAGCGGTTAGCCAAACTTGGCGAGGCGAAAAGCGAAGGCAGGCCCGAGGGCATGGATGCCCGAGGCCGGCAACTGAGGTAGGATGCCGAATTTGCCGGGAAGCCTGCCGGAGCTTTGAGCTGAGCACCAGTTTGGCCCGCGAGGCTCACTGGAGCGAGCGGGAGCCAAAACAGGGCAGTTCACCCCGGTGAAAAGAGAAAAACGGGGTGGTGGACAACCAGATGTCTTCACCACCCCGGGGGCAACAGGCTACTTTCAGGCTGTTACTACCCGGGCCGCCCGGTACAGGTTAAGCTCCCGGATGGCCTGCTCCCGCAGCTTGAACTTCTGCACCTTCCCGTTGGCCGTGGTGGGGTAACTGGACACAAACTGAATATACTGCGGTATTTTATAGCGGGCAATCTTGCCTTTGCAGAACTCCCTGATCTCCTCGGCCGTGGCGGTACAGCCATCCTTGAGCTGGATAAAGGCCATTACCTCTTCACCGTATTTTTCACTGGGCACTCCCACCACCTGTACATCCTTAATCTTGGGGTGGGTGTGCAGGAACTCTTCAATTTCCCGGGGGTAGATGTTTTCCCCGCCCCGGATGATCATATCCTTGATCCGTCCCGTAATACGGACGTACCCCTGTTCATCCATTATCCCCAGGTCGCCGGTGTGCAGCCAGCCCTCCGCGTCGATGGTGCTGGCCGTAGCCTCGGGCATTTTATAGTAACCCTTCATCACGTTGTAACCCCGGGCGCAAATCTCACCCTGGTAGCCCCGGGGCACCTCTTCCCCGGTAGCCGGATCCACCACCTTGACCTCCACCCCCGGCAGGGGCCGGCCCACGGTGGACACCCGGATTTCCAGGGGGTCATCGGTCCTGGTCATGGTAATTCCCGGCGAGGCCTCGGTCTGGCCGTAGGTGATGACTATCTCCCGCATCCCCATGCGGTTTACCACCGCCTTCATGACTTCCATGGGACAGGGGGCCCCGGCCATGATGCCCGTGCGCAGGGAAGAGGTATCAAAATGCTGTTTATCCAGCACTTCCAGCTCGGTGATGAACATGGTGGGCACGCCGTGCAGGGCGGTGCACTTTTCCTTTTCCACCGTTTCCAGGACCCGCACCGGATTGAAGGTTTCCAGGGGTACCATGGTGGCTCCCGCCACCACGCAGGTCAGGGTTCCCAGCACACAGCCAAAGCAGTGGAAGAAGGGTACCGGAATGCACAGGCGGTCCCGGGAGCTGAAATTAAGGCACTCGGCCACACTCCTGGCATTCATGACCAGATTCCTGTGGGTCAGCATAACACCCTTGGGGAAACCGGTGGTCCCGGAGGTGTACTGCATGTTGATTACATCATCGGGATCCAGGGAAGCCTGCCGGGCTGCCAGCTCCTGTTCGGAAATGGCCCCCGCCATCCCCAGCACCTGTTCCCAGGTGTACATACCGGGATGTTCTTCATCCCCTATCAAAACCACATTGCGCAGCATGGGGAACTTTTTCGCATTCAGCCGGCCGGGCAGGCAATGGCCCAGTTCCGGACACAGTTCATAAAGCATTTCTACGTAACTGGATTCCTTCGTTCCGCTTATAAGCAGGAGGGTGGTGGCATCGGACTGCCGCAGCAGGTACTCCAGTTCCCTGGTTTTATAGTTGGTATTTACCGTCACCAGCACGGCACCGATCTTGGCCGAGGCAAACTGCAGCAATACCCACTCGGGTATGTTGGTAGCCCACAGGGCGATGTGCTCACCCCGCTTTATACCCAGAGCCATCAAACCCCTGGCCACACGGTTGCATAATTCTTGAAATTGCCTGTATGTATAGCGCAACCCCCGGTCCGCGTAAACCAGGGCCTCATTATCGGGGTAAAGAGCAGTTGTCCTGTCGAGCAATTCCCCCATGGTAAGCTGGTCAAAGCGGTCCATCCCACCGACCTCCTAAATAATGTTTTAAAACTTTAAAATATTAACTTAATAAAGGAATAAAGTTACAGTAAACGACCGTTCTGGCCCGCTTTCCACGATGTATGTAAAACTAAAACCTCCCGCCCCTCTTAGGGACGGGAGGTTTTCCCGCGGTACCACCCTACTTGGTAAATGGTGGAGCTGGCGGGAATCGAACCCGCGGCCTCTTCCATGCCAAGGAAGCGCGCTCCCTCTGCGCCACAGCCCCATATTTACCCTCTTCATGTGCTCTAACGGTCACACACCGGCCCGAAGTACTTTTACTTTCCCCCGGGCAACTCCGGGGCGAGTTCAGCAACCCGGTTCACCGCCTCGCACCCACCGGCGGCTCTCTGTGGACACCGCAAGCTGCTTACTGCTCCCCATCACCGTCATTAAATTTTATACTTTGCTGCAGACATCTACAATTGTACGACATGCCCGCCCGTTTGTCAACAGCCTGAAAGCAAAATTTTTTACAGGTTCACGGACATGGCCACTACCCGGGCATCTCCCCACAGACGTTCCAGGTTATAAAATTGCCGTTCAGACTCCAGGAAGACATGAACCACCACGTCACCGTAATCCAGCAGCACCCAGCGCCCTTCCCGCATACCTTCCTGCCGGGGAACAAGACCGGCCCTCTCCTGTACCACCCTGATAATTTCCTCTGCAATGGCCTGGACCTGGGTTGTAGAGCGCCCGCTTAAGATAACAAAGTAATCGGCGATAATGGATATCCTGCTGATATCCAGTACGGTGATGTCGTAAGCTTTTTTATCTTCCGCCGCCTCAACGACAACCTTAACCAGCGCCTGCGGATCAATGGTCAAAAGGCATGCCTCCTTAATTTTTAATTTATTTTATTTAATTTTATTTAATTTTATTTAAGTCAGGATCCATCTGGTTAGGATATATAGTATTCTAACTGGAAAAGAAAATTCCTGCTTAAAAAAAGAAGATAATTTTGCCGGTAAAAAGAAAACCTCCCGGTCCGGAGGATCCGGGGGGTTTGCTTTTTCAGGAACGTTCTTCCCTGGGCCTGGCTTCATTAACTGTAATTACCCGCCCATTGAACTCCGTTCCGTTCAAAGCAGCTATGATGGCCTCGGCATCCTCATCAGCCACCTCAACAAAACCAAATCCCCTTGAGCGCCCGGTCTGGCGGTCTGTGATTACCCGGGCGCTGATAATTTCTCCATAGCGGGAAAAGGCCTCTTCCAGATCCTCAGCCCTGGTCGCCCAGGGTAAATTTCCCACATACAGCGTGCGAACCATCTTTTCACCTCTTTCCTGCGCCTGTCCGGGAATGCACACATATTATTTGCTAAAGGTATGCGCCTCATACTGCCCGCGGGCTTAAAAACCCTGCCATTCTTACCAGTGCCTGCCGGAGAATAGGAAGCCTCCACTGGCAAAAGTTACCTCAAGTTTTATAACATTATAACCATTTCTAATTTTAAGAATTCATATTTTTAGAAGCTAGCAGGGCTTATAAATTTTATAAGTCTTAATTATACCTGAATGGTCCAGTTTTTTCAGGCTCCCGGCACCCCGGCCCTCACCCGCAAACTTTGAAAGCTTGGCACGAAAATTGCGAAAATACTGCAGGTGCCGCGGCAAAAAATATCACCAAACGTCACCACCGGAAAGGAGGGTTCCATGAATACGCAGGAAAAACTGCTCACACGCAATCCCCGGGCTGATATGCTGGTGGATCTGGTCGAACTGGCCAGCGGCATTTTATTGGTAGGTTTCCTGTGGACCCACATGCTGTTTGTGGCTGCCATACTGCTCGGGGTCACAACTTTTGACCGTTTGTCCGCATTTCTGGACGAATACTACCTTTCCTACATCGGTATCCCCTTTATTCTCCTGGTAGCCCTGGTGCACATAGTGGTGGCCGGGCGGCGGATCCCCAACAAATGGAAGGAACAGCGCATTATCCTGCGCCACAGTAAAATGCTGGGGCATACCGACACCTGGATATGGGTCTTCCAGACCATTACCGGCATGGCCATCCTGGTACTGGCCGGAATTCACGTCTGGATGGTCCTGACCGGCTGGCCCATCCGGGCCGTTACCAGCGCCGAGCGGATACAATCCTTTCTCTGGTTCTACATCATCCTGCTCCTGGCAGGTGAGTATCACGCCGGCTTCGGCCTCTACCGCCAGTTTGTAAAATGGGGCTGGATTAACCGGCATACCATCGGAGCTGTGCTGAAAACCATCACGGTAATCATTGTGGCCCTGGGAGCAGTCACCCTCTGGGCCTTCATGCGGCTGGGAGGTGCACAATGAGCGTCTACCAAACCCATACCACGGACGTCCTGGTAATTGGTGCCGGCCTGGCCGGAGAGCGCACGGCCATTGAGGCGGCAACTCACGGGCTGGATGTGATCATCCTGAGCCTGGTTCCCCCCAGGCGCTCCCACAGCACCGCAGCCCAGGGTGGAATGCAGGCATCCCTGGGTAACTGCGCCATGGGCTACGGTGACAACCCGGATATCCACTTCGAGGATACAGTGAAGGGCTCCGACTGGGGGTGCGACCAGGATGTGGCCCGCCTCTTCGCCAACACCGCCCCCATTGCTGTACGGCAGATGGCCTACTGGGGGGTTCCCTGGAACCGGGTGGTGGCCGGCAGGAAAAAACTCCCCGACGGCCGGGAAATAGAGGATTTGAAGGAATACGAAGGGCTGATTACGGCCCGGGACTTCGGCGGTACGGCCAAGTGGCGTACCTGCTACACTTCCGATGGCACGGGGCACACCCTGCAGTACACCATGGACAGCATCGTCATTAAGATGGGGATCACCGTCCACGACCGCATGGAAGCCATCGCCCTCATTCACGACGGGGAGAAATGTTACGGGGCGGTAGCCCGCTGCCTGCGCACCGGCCAGCTCCACGCCTACCTGGCCCGGTCCACGGTCATTGCCACGGGTGGCTACGGCCGGCTGTACGGGGTCTCCACCAACGCCGTGATCAACGAGGGCAGCGGCATGTTCCTGGCCCTGGAAACGGGCGTCGTGCCCCTGGGCAATATGGAAGCGGTCCAGTTCCACCCCACGGGAATGGTGCCGGTGGGAATCCTGATCACGGAAGGCGCCCGGGGTGACGGCGGGTACCTGCTGGACAAAAACCTGCATCGCTTCATGCCCGACTACGAGCCGAAGAAAAAGGAACTGGCTTCCCGGGACGTGGTCTCCCGGCGCATGATCCAGCATATCCGCAAGGGCTACGGTGTGGAGAGCAAGTGGGGGCCCCACCTGTGGCTGGACATACGCCACCTGGGACGGAAACATATCTACACCAACCTGCGGGAAATTGCCAATATATGTAAGAACTTTGCCGGCATTGACCCGGCCGAAGATCTGATTCCCGTACGTCCCACCCAGCATTACAGCATGGGGGGAGTGAGAACCAACATCGACGGCCATGCTTACGGGTTAAAGGGCCTCTTTGCCGTAGGGGAGGCCGCCTGCTGGGACCTGCACGGCTTCAACCGCCTGGGGGGCAATTCCCTGGCCGAAACCATTGTGGCCGGCATGATAGTGGGCAAAAAGGTGGCCGAGTATACCCTGGGAGCCACCCTGGACTGCCCCCTCCAGCTGGTGAACGAACACGTCAAGCGCCAGGAAAACAGGATCAACGACCTGATTTCCGGCCGGCTGGGCAAAGAGAATGTTTACGAGATCCGCAGGGAGATGGAAAACACCCTGATGGAATACGTGGGTATTTTCCGCAACGGTCCCGACCTGCAAAAGGCCGTGGACAAGCTCCAGGAGCTCTACCGGCGCTCCTTAAAGCTGGGGCTGCGGTCCAGCGGGAAGTACGCCAGCCCGGAACTGGCCTCCGCCTTAAGGCTGCCCGGCATGATCCGCCTGGCCCTGTGCATAGCCTACGGCGCTCTAAACCGCACCGAGAGCCGGGGCAGCCACGCCCGGGAAGACTACCCTTACCGGGACGATGTAAACTGGCTCAAGCGCACCCTGGCCTACTGGCCGCCGGGTGCCGAACTGCCGGTGCTGAAATATGAACCGGTTAAGATCACCGAACTCCCGCCGGGGGACCGGGGTTACGGCGAATCATCAGCGGCAAACGCCGCAAAATCCGGCAACCATACCCAGGAGAACAAAAAGTGATTGCCGTTTGCACAAAGTGAGCGACTTGAGCGAGCAGAGGCCAAACTTGGCGAGGGCGAAAGCGGAGGCGGGGTCGAGCGCGGGATGCGCTCGACCGGCCCCCTGAGGCAGGAAGCCGAATGGGCCGGGAACCCCGCCGGAGCTTGAAGCCCGAGCGCCAGTTTGGCCTGCGAGGCGAACCGGAGCGAACGTGGGTGCAAACGGCAAGCAGGGCAAGCCAGTTTTAAAGGCAAGCGTTACCCGGGTGAATTTCAGTCCACGCACATGATAAGGAGGAGAATCATGGCTGAACGCCTGCTGACTTTCAGCATCTTCCGCTACAACCCCAACACGCCGGAAATAAAGCCCTACATGCAGGAGTACAAGCTCGAAGAAATGCCGGGCATGACCCTGTTTGTGGCCTTGAATAAAATCCGGGAGGAACAGGACCCCTCCCTGATGTTTGACTTCGTGTGCCGGGCGGCCATCTGCGGCTCCTGCGCCATGCTGGTCAACGGGAAGCCCCGCCTGGCATGCAAGACCCTGACCAAAGACCTGCCGTCCAGGATCACCCTCCTTCCCCTGCCGGTATTCAAGCTGATAGGGGACCTTTCGGTGGACACGGGCACCTGGTTCAGGCACATGTCCCTGAAAACGGAGGCCTGGATCCACACAACCAGGGAGTTCGATCCCCGGGCCCGGGAAGAGCGTATGGACAACGAAACGGCCCTGAAAATTTACGAGGCTGAGCGCTGCATCGAATGCGGGTGCTGCATTGCCGGCTGCGCCACGGCCAACATCCGGGAAGACTTCCTCGGGGCGGCGGGCATAAACCGGGTGGCCCGGTTTATGCTGGACCCCCGGGACGAGCGCAGCCCGCAGGAATACTTTGAAGTGGTGGGCACGGAAGAGGGTGCCTTCGGCTGCGTGGGCCTCATGGCCTGCGAAGATAACTGCCCCATGGGTCTGCCCCTGCAGATGCAGCTGGCCTACGTGCGCCGCAAGATGGCCGCGGCGGGCCTGGCGGCCAGGCCGCAAACCAGGGCCGGTTAGTTTACGAAGCTTTCCTTAAAAACCATGGACAGAGGCGGCCGCATGTAAAAGAGGGGGCCGGTTGTCCAGCCATATGTGGTAAAGGGGAAAAGGAGTCGGTTGTCCCTTTTCCCCTTTATGCCTATTATTATCGAGTAAGAGGCGAGCACAGCCTGACCAATGACGGGGTAACCGAACCCAGCAAGCCCGCGGAGTCTTATTCATCGGCAATTTATATAAAGTAAAGCACCAGCCGTGATTTGTTTAATGCAAAGACTCAACTATTTTTAAGGCTTCTTCTTTGCTAATATTTCCTTCCAGTTGATAAACTATCCCCAGCTTTATCCACCTAATTTTTAGGCTCTTGTCTTTAAATACGATCATCTTGCCGCTGGTATTCCCAATTTTAATATCCTGAACAACAGCATCTTCGATATCGTATCCGTACCCCTGGACATAACCTGCGGGGGTGTTTTTTTCTGTGATCTCGAAATATCTCGAACCGGAAGCAGTATATTTTAACTGAACCTGGGCCGCATTTTTGATCAACTTTTGAAATTTAACTTCGGTAAGTTTAAAGCCACCAGGCATATACTGCGGTGTGGCAACAGGGAAAGGTGAAGCTGATTTGGCTTCTTCCAAAGAAACAACCCTCACTTTTTCCACAGTAATTTCTCGGAAGCCTTCCGGCGGTGGCGGAACCCGGTCAGATTCATCATGCTTGTATTCCGTCCTGATGTTCATTAATGTGCCGCCAAGAAAGGTTTCCATTGTATGAGACCCCTGAGGGCTTTTTGAACAAGCAATCTTTCTTCCTTGTCCAAACAGATTAATTCCGGCGAAATAAACTGTTCATCAGTATAACCAATCTTTGCTTCGGGGATTAGCGTACCTTTAGCGCGGCTGCGGACCATATCCCAGGCCTTGTTCACGGCCATCCGCCGAAGCCATACCCCTAACTTCGAAGGATCCTGGAGCTGATCAATTTTATGGTGAAGCTTTAAAAATACTTCATGCACCACATCCTCGGCAAGACCAACGTCATTAACGATAAAAAAAGCAGCCTGAAATAAGGGCTTATAAAACATTTCGTAAAGAAATCTCAGAGCCTGAGGATCTTTATTTTTTAATTTTTGCAGGAGTGTTTCCTTCTCCAAATGAAAAACCCTCCCTGAAACTTTTTTGGAGAACAGGGGGGCCTGTTTCTTTTTGCAGCATTCTGGCCCGCTTAGCCTCCCTGAAGCCTTAAACCGTGGCCTTGCATACTGGTCGTTTATCTAGATTTATCCTTTTATTTCCTGGTAAACATTCTACAGAATGTATAAAAGTTCCTTCTGTCTAAAAATGTTTTAGGGGAGCTAGTTCTAAAAAATATAACATTTCATTTTTAGAAATAAGGGATCCAAAAATTCTTTTGATCCGTCTTTATAGTGAACAGTAATTTCACAGTTTTAAAAGCTTGAAAAAGTGTTTAAGTAATTTAGAAAAATGAGATTGGAATGTGATTAAATTTTTAATTGCTTAGCTTTCTGTAATCAGGAGTAATAATCCTTTCTTGGGGAAGGAGGTGTCATCCACAATCTATAAGCAGATCCGCAAATCACTGGAGGATAAGTTCGCATACAGTTCGGGGAACTCTTCAGTAATCTCAGGGGGCTCCTGGCCCGTGAGCTGTTACAGGGCCAGCAGGTAAAGCTTAAAATTGTGTTCGTGCCGGCTTTTTTCATCTCATAAACAAATACACTAGGAGGGATAAGGTGAAAAAATTAAAATTTATCATTGTATTGGCATTAGTAATGTGTAGATTTTCAAATTGATTCGGGAAAAATCTTCAAATTAAATTGGAGCAACCAACTGGTGGAACAAAGGAAATTCTCATTTTAAACCGGTAATCATAAAAATAATTTTTAAATTCCGCTGGCATTTCCATCGAAAACCCAAAAAAGAAAAACCGGCTACCCGAAAGAGGCAGCCGGTGGTAATACCGCTCAAAACCGGTTAAACGGATATTTTTTCTTAAGGGCCAGAATTTCCGCCCGTGCTTCCAGCAACTTTTCTCTGAACACGGCAGCAAACCAGGCC
>NZ_JMLG01000017.1:0-44089 GCF_000686645.1 Desulfofundulus thermocisternus DSM 10259 | reverse complement strand
CACGCCTCCCAGCTGGACGGCGGTGAGGGGGGCCAGAGCCCCGCCCAGTTTTCCAAAGGGTGTCCTGGCTGCACTGACAATTACTGTTTCCCGCACTGGATACGTCTCCTTTCCCCGCAGTGTGTGGTAAGCTTCAACGATGATCCCGGCAGTACCGGGGGAAGAGCATTTAACAGGGTTCACCCGGCCCGGAAAAGAATGTGACCCCGGCAGGAGGCAGGCGCAGCCGGCCGGGGCGGCCGGAACTCACTGGAAGAGGCAGGCACTTACCCGGTAGAAAGAGCAAAAGATATGCCAGAAGATTATAAAATTATCACTAAAGTAAAAAACTTTGTTTTATTTGACTTTTCTATGGATTTTGACCGCGGGCTGCCTAAAGAAAGTGTTTACACAGTAAGCAGGTGTCCCTTGACATGCCACTTTTTTCGACTGAGCAAGGCAAGGCCCCGGAGGAAAACCGGGGCCTTGACCAAAGCAAAAAAAAACCGGGATCTGTTTCCCGGTTTCAGGCTGTAGACTGTGCCCTGGTTTTACAGTAGGAGCGACCTGGAGTGAGCGCCGCCGGGCCAGGCCGAGGCGACGGGATGAGGCGGGGCCGCGGACAGGATGTCCGCGGAGGCCACCTGAACACAGGATGTGTGAATGTGGCCGGTACCCGCCGAAGACCGGAGACGAGGCCTTTTGGCCCGGCCAGCGAAACGACCGGGAGCGACGAGTAAAACCAGGGCACATAAAAGCCGGACAATAATTTGAACCGGTGATATGTTGCCCGGTTTTTACTTTAACAGGCGCCTGAGCATTACTTCCGCGGCCGCGTTTTCCAGGCTGTCGTCCAGGGAGGCAAGGTCCGCGGGCAGGCCCCGGCGGGCGAGGGCCAGGGAAATGAGGTAATCCACCAGCCGCGGGTTCTTGGGTAACAGCGGGCCGTGGAGGTAGGAACAGAACACGTTCCTGTAGCGGGCCCCCTCGGTGCCGTCTTCCCCGTTGTTGCCGCAGCCCACCAGCACCCGGCCCAGCGGGGAAACCTGCGGTCCCAGGAAGGTCCGCCCGGCGTGGTTTTCAAAGCCGACCACCCGCACCGGCTCCCCCTCTATCTGCAGCTCGATGACCACGTTGCCGATCATCCTCTTCCGGCCGGCCTCCGTATAAAGGTCCAGGAGCCCCAGGCCGGGGATGACCCGGCCCTCCAGGGTCCGGTAGTACCTGCCCAGGAGCTGGTAGCCGCCGCAGATGGCCAGCACCACCAGCCCGTCTTCCACCGCCGCCTGCAGGAGATCCCGGCGTTTTTCCAGATCCCGGGCGATGAGGTTCTGCTCCCGGTCGGAACCCCCGCCCAGGAAGAGGAAATCCACTTCCCGGAAGTCCACCGGGTCGCCGGGATTGACCGGCTGCACCTCCACCCCCAGGCCGCGCCACCGGCAGCGGCGGGCGAAGGCCATCACATTACCCCGGTCCCCGTAGAGATTCAGCAGCTCAGGATACAGATGGCAGACTTTCAACACGATTTTCCCTTCTGGCATAACCGCTCAAAATCCTTTCCACAGGCCATAAGGCCGTATAGGTGGCCAGGAGGCAGGCCGTTTTCCCCGGCCCGTTCAGGACGCGCTCCACGGCCCGGGACATTTCCTCCACCACAATCTTCTCCAGGGGTACTCCGGCGTACTTCAGCCTGACGGCCATTTCCGCCCCCCTCTGCCCGGTGCAGACCAGCAGGTTCACGTGCCGGTGCTCTTCCTCCAGGACTTCGAAATCCACGTCCCACAGCCAGGAGATGTCCCGGCCGTCGGCATCGTTGTCGTTGATGGCGATGAGCACATCCACCGGGCCGGGGAGGGAAAGCAGCGTTCCCAGGCCCTCGTTGAACCCGGTGGGGTTTTTGACCAGGTTCAGGAGCACCGGCTTTTCCCGGTAGCGGAACCTCTCCATGCGCCCGGTGGCCGGCGTATAACCCGCCAGGGCGCGGGTGATCACCCGCGGCTCCACGCCCAGGGCCAGGCCCGCCGTAAAGGCCGCCAGGCCGTTGTAGAGGTTGTACAGGCCGGGGACGGGAATAACCAGCTCGTAATCGCCGGCGGGCGAGCGCAGGCGGCAGGTGGTGCGGCGCTCCTCAGGGAAGACTTCCGTGCCCTCCACGCCAGCCGGGGGCCGGGAAAAGCCGCAGCCGGGGCAGCGATAATTACCCAGCTGACTGTATTGATAGTAGGCATAGGCGAGCTCCTGCCCGCAGCGGGGGCAGAAACGCCCCTCCCGGGCCGCGGAGGAAGAGGAGGTGACCCGACGGTGTTCGCCCAGGCCGTAGTAAAGCACTTCCCCGCCGGCGGCTGCGGCCAGCGAGGCCACCAGGGGGTCGTCGGCGTTCAGCACCAGCCCGGTTCCCGGCAGCTTCTCCAGGGCCTCCCGGATGAGGGATACGGTGGTATCCAGTTCCCCGTAGCGGTCCAGCTGGTCCCGGAAAAAGTTGGTCACCACCACCAGGTCCGGCCGCACCTGGCGGGTAACCCGGGGAAAGGTGGCCTCGTCCACTTCCAGCAGGGCGTAATCGCAGCTCACCCGCCCCCAGAGGGACGCCTTTCTTAAAAAGGCGGTGGTTATACCGGTGATCATGTTGGCGCCCTCGGCATTGACCACCACCCGGTAGCCGGCCTCCCCGGCAATGCGGGCCACCATATTGTTGGTGGTGGTCTTACCGTTGGTGCCGGTAACCATAACCACACCCCGGCGGGCCTGGCGGGCCAGGTGGGCCAGGATGCCGGGGCAGATCCTCAGGGCCACCATGCCGGGCAGGGAGGAGCCTCTACCCCGCCCCAGCAGGCGGACCAGCCACATGACTGCTCTGGCCACGAAGATAGCCGTGATTAAGCGCAAGCGAAAAACCAAATTTCTCCCGCACCCCTTGTTGGTGTTCTCGCGCGGCTACAGGAAATAATACTCCACGCCGTCCCTTTTTTCCATTTTCACCCGGCCCTCCTCCACCAGCACGTCCAGGTGGGCCTGGACTTCCGACAGCCCCATGAAGATGTTGAAGCCCTTCAGGTGGGGATAGGTAACCCGGGAAAGCTCAAAGGCGGTGCACGGCCCGTGCTCCCGCAGCAGGCCCACCAGGGCGTCGCAGCGGGCCCGGTGGTGCTCCTGCACTTCCGCCACCAGCTTCCGGTAATCGTCGATGACTTCCCCGTGTCCCGGCCAGACCAGCTCTATGTCCATGGCCAGCAGCCTCTCCAGCCCTTCCAGGTAATGGCGCAGGCTGGGGTTGCGGCGCCGGGGGTGAAGGGGGTCGGGTTCCAGGAAGGGGTTGGGCGTGATGTGGGGCAGCAGAAAATCACCGGCAATCAGGTTTTTGCCCGCCGGGTCGTAAAAGCAGAGGTGGCCCGTGGCGTGGCCCGGAAGGTGCAGTGCCTGCAGGCTGCCCCCTTCAAAGGGTATTTCCGTCCCCTCCACCGTGGGGACGACGCTCCCGGGAGGCACTGAAGGCGGGGGCAGCTTATCCCTGTCCTTCAGAATTTCTTCCAGGATTTCCGCCGGGACACCGGCTTCACGGACAAAAAGCATTCTTTCCTTTATAAAGTCGTGATTGCCGCTTAATTTTTTCAAATCATAGGGGTGGATATGTATTTTCGCCCCCGTCAGGGAGTGGATCCAGCTGGCCAGACCGCAGTGGTCGGTATGGAAGTGGGTCAGCAGGACCCGCTCAATGCGGTCCAGGGGAACCCCCAGGCGGTCCAGCTCTCCCTGCAGAACTTCCCTGGCCTCCCGGGTGTCGGGCCCCGGGTCCACCAGGGTATAGGGTTTTGCGGCAATGAGGTAGGCGTTGACCGGCCCCACCGGGTAAGGGGTGGGCACCGAAATTTTATGTAGCACCAGCAAAGCAACAACTCCCCTTCAGCAGAAAGTAGAAGTGTTCCCATGACTGTTGCCCGGTCTTTTGCGTACACACTACGGTTACCCAACCTCGCCAGGTCCAATTAAAAACTAAAAAACCCTGTTTAAATCCAGCTGCAGGCCGGGAAGTACCGCAGAAACAAAAGGTTTTTCATCGTGCCGGGCGTAAAGCTCCTTTTTTTCTCCTTCCAGGGTGAAGGTGCATATTTCTATAGTCTGGGCCACCGGGTGCACATACCAGACCTCCCGCACCCCGTGGTTCCGGTAAAGCTCTTTTTTAACGGTTTGATCTATGGCCGCGGTGGAAGGCGATAGAACCTCAATCACCAGATCGGGCCCGCCTCTTATATTGGCCTCCCCGATGATGTACCGGCGCTCCTGGCTGATAAAAATAATATCCGGCTGGACCACATCCTCCTCCGTTAAGTAAACGTCAATGGGAGAGCGCAAAATGACTCCCATTTTTTTCTCTCGAACGTGCCGGTTCAGAATATACCCCAGATTCTCCAAAACCATCTGGTGGATTACGCTGGGCGCCGGTACCATATAAAGCCTCCCCCCAATTAGTTCGTAACGCTTATCCTCGGGCAACTGGAGGTACTCACGGTAAGTCATTTTTAATTCACCCAGGGACATCCCCTTCACCTCCGGAACCTCGGGAAAGAAAACATTTACAGTTTATTATACCACAGCCTGACCGGCCGGCCATAATGAATAAAAGTGCCCCTCCGGAGGCGCTTCAGGTCTGGCGCCCCGCCAGGATTTTTCTCAGCAGGGCCGCGGCCTGCTCCACCGTATAGGGCACGGCTTCAAGCTGCAGTTCGGGCAGGGAGCGGAAGACCTGCGCCACCAGGGGGAAGCGCAGGTTGGCCCGGCGGATGATGTCCTCCCGGACCAGCAGCGACGGATCGCCCTGGGCCAGGGTGCGGCCATCCTTGATGATCACCACCAGGTCGGCCCAGGAGGCCGCCATGTCCACATCGTGGGTGGCCACCAGGATGGTCGTACCCCGCCGGTGCAGCCGGTCCAGGATCTCCAGCAGCGTATCCTTGCCCTGGGGATCCAGGTAGGCCATGGGCTCGTCCAGGACGATAATTTCCGGCCCCATGGCCAGCACACCGGCAATGGCCACCCGCTTTTTCTGGCCGTAGCTGAGGTGGTAGGGCGGCCTGTCCCGGTACTCCTCCATCTGCACCGCCACCAGGGCCTCGTCGACCCGCCGCTTTACCTCCGCGGGGGGCAGGCCCATATTTACCGGGCCGAAGGCCACGTCCTCCTCCACGGTGGAGGAAAAAACCTGGTCGTCGGGGTCCTGGAACACCAGGCCCACCCGGCTTTTAATTTCCCTGGCCGTGCGGGCGTTCACCTCCTGCCCCATAACCCGCACCTTTCCCCGCTGGGGCAGGTAGATCCCGTTCAAATGCATTAAAAGGGTGGACTTCCCGGCCCCGTTGGGCCCCATCAGGGCCACCCGGCAGCCCCGGGGTAGGGAAAATGAAAGGCCCGCAAGGGCCCTGGTACCATCCCGGTAAGTATAGTACAGGTCCTCAACCTCTATGACAAAATCCATAACCCTTATCACTCCGGGTTTTTAGAATATGTTAAACCTAAAAAGACCCCTTACCCGTGCCCCCTTTTTGGGGACCTGCGGCAGGGGTTTCCGCTCCTTCATTCCCTTTTCTCTACTTCCATGACAATAGCCAGGTTATTGTCCCCGGGTCGAAAAAGTGCAGTCCCAGGGCCACCAGCAGGATGAACGCTCCCCAGGCCAGGTCCAGGCCCCCGGGTGGGGGAAGGGCTTTCCTGTGGACCTGGCCGGTGTAACCCCGGGCCAGCATGGCGTGGTATATGCGCTCCCCCCGCTCCCAGGAGCGCACAAAGAGGACACCCACCGTCTGCCCCAGGGTGCGGAAGGTGTGCCGGTGGAAAAGGTGTTTCCCCGGTACAAAGCCCCGGGCCGTCCGGGCCGTGTTCATCCGCCGCAACTCATCGCCTACCACGTAAATATAGCGGATGGTAAACTCGATCATCTGGATGAAAACCGCCGGCACCCGGAAAAAGGACAGCGCCTCCAGCACCTGCCGCAGGCCGGTGGTGGCCAGCAGAAAGTTCACCGCCAGGAAGGCCGCCACGACCCGCAGGGAGAGCACCAGGGCGTGCTGCCAGCCCTCCCGGGTGGCGGTTATGGCCAGCGCTCCCCATTCCCAGCGCCAGACGGGCTCACCGGGTGTAATAAACGGAAAGAGAAGAATCATGGTACCGGCAAAGGGCAGCAGCCACAGCAGGCGGCCGGCCAGCCAGCGCAGGGGCAGCCGCGCTGCCGCCGTAAGCGCCAGCAGAAAAACCACCGCCAGCACCAGGCCCGCCCGGGATGCAAGCGAGGCCGACAGGGCCACAAAGCCCGTCACCGCCAGCACCTTGACCCGGGGGTCCACCCTGTGCAGGAACGAACCGGGGCACCCGCCGGTCCGGAGAAAATCATCCATCATCCGGGTCATGGGAAACACTTCCTTAAAAAAAGGCCATGGGGTAACAAGCCTGCTTTTCCCGGACAGGCTGCTGCCTCCATGGCCTCTTTCTTTCCTTGATATTTAATTAAAAATAATAAGCTATCAAACCGGGATCTCCATGATCCGCTTTAAGCAGATTATACCACCGGCAACCTGTTAATTCAAGTGTCCCTTTCCGGACGGCCCCTTCCCGGCGCTGCCCTTCGGCCGGATCACAAGCCAGACCAGGAGATACATGGCCGCAAACACCAGCAGCGTGCCCACCAGGCCGGCCAGGGAAGTGGCCAGGCCGCCGCTGGCCACGCCGGGGAACACGTAATCGGGCATCAGGGCGTGAATCAGTTCCTTCCCTTCAGCCAGGTGCAGGAAGCCCTTATCTTCAGCCACCCGCTCCAGCCCGTCCGGGCTGGGAGAGGCGAAGGGAGAAAGAAAGGCAGCCACGGCCAGGGCGACCAGAAGACCCCACAGCAGGTTCTTTTTGTTCATAATCCCTCACCCCCCGCAACGCTTTTCTGTTCGGGCTGCTCCAGCCCCCACAGGCGGGAAACAAAGGAAACCACCACCACGGTAATCAGGCCTTCCCCGATGCCGATCAGGGCATGCCACCCCAGCATGGCCGGCAGAACTATTTTCAGGGGCACTGTGCCCGAGAAGGCAATTTCCAGGCTGGCCGCCAGCGCCGCAGCCATTACCGACATCCAGGAGGCCAGGAAGATGGCCGCCGTGCGGCCGGCACTGCTTCTGAACAGGTTGCTCACCAGGCGGCAGGTGCCGTATGCCACCCATGGGGCAATCACCGCCATATTCAGCACGTTGGCCCCCAGGGCGGTCAGGCCCCCGTCATAGAAGAAAAGCATCTGAATGATCAGCACCGTGGTTAAGATCAGGCCCGCGCTCCAGGGCCCCAGGAGGATCGCCGCCAGGGCGCCCCCCAGCAGGTGCCCGGAGGTACCGCCGGCCACCGGAAAGTTAACCATCTGCGCGGCAAAGATAAAGGCCGCCATCACGCCCAGGGCAGGAACCTGCCGGTCTTCCAGCACCTTTCTGGTTTTCGCAACCGCCGCGGCCACGGCCCCGGCGCTGAGGACGCCGGCCCCCACCCAGATCCTGGTATCAAGAAAGCCATCGGGAATATGCACTTCAAACCGCCTCCCCCAAAGAAATAAAAATGACCACGCGGGTATTCCCCTCCCGGGACCTCCGTGGTCACCATTAAAACTGTATTACATTTTAATTATGTTAATTATGGCCGGCCTTCCGGGTGCCTCCATGGCACCCTTTGCAAATACCACCTTGAAATCACAATATTCTGCAGACGGGATAAAAATCCTGCCCGCCGGGTAAAACTTTTTGTTTTTTTTACCGGTTTAATTCCGACCCTTTTTTCTCCTCCGCGCCGGTCCGGGCGCCAAAATACTTTGCCGGCAGGAAAACGTGCTCCAGCAGGATGCAGAGCAGCATGCCGGTCAAAAACCCGTTGCCCAGGAGGTACCGGGCCAGGGCCGGCATACCGGCCAGCGCCCCGGCCGGCAGCATCATGGCCCCCGTGCCAAAAAGCAGGGTGATGCCGATAATATAGAGGTCGCGGTTATCCAGCTGCAGGCGGAGGTAATCCCGCAGGCCGAACCCGACCATCTGGCAGAAGGAAACCAGCAGGACCGAGTAGCCCACGGGAACGGGGATGGAGGACAGGAAGGCCCCCACGGGGGGAAGCAGCCCCAGAACGACCATGCCCAGGGCAAACAGGATAAAGGGCATCCGGGAGGCCACCCGGGTCATGCCCACCAGGGCAGCCCCGGCGGAGAAGGGCACGAACCCCACCGTGGCCCCCACCCCGGCCATGATGTCGGCCACCCCGGTCAGGGCCACGCCCCGGTTGTAGGCCTGCCGGGGCACCTTCTGCCCGATGGTTCTTTCCATGGCCAGGATGCTGGCCACCAGGTTGCTTAAGACCAGCAAACCGGTCATCACCGAGGTGAGCACAATGCCCGCATCGAAGGTGGGCGTACCCCAGGCAAAAAGCCGGGGCAGGGCGAAAACGCCGGAAACCGACCAGGGCACGCCGGGAGCCAGGCCCATGGGCAGGGCCAGCAACCAGCCCACCGCGATGCCGATGAGCACGGCTATGCTGCGGGTAAAGGGACGCCCTTTGAGGCTGGTCCAGAGGACCACCGCCACCACGATTACGGAGAGCAGGGCCGCCCGGAGGCTGGCCCCGCCTCCCTCCTCGCCCACGCCCAGCATCCCCCGGACAAAGGTGCCGCTGAGCTGCAGGCCCAGGAGCACCAGCACCGAACCCGTTACCGCCGGGGTGAACAGGCTCAGGGCGCTGCCCACCAGCCGGCCGGAACCCACCAGCACCAGCACCACCCCGGCCACCAGCACCCCCAGCTCCAGGTCGGTGCGCAGGACCGCCAGCGGCTTGCCCAGCCCGGGCGCCAGGGCGGCCAGGGTGATAAATACACCCCACCACATGCCCGAAGGCCCTTCCATGATGGGCAGCCCGTGGCCGAAGAGCACCTGCAGCAGGGAAGCCAGGCCGGTAAAGAAGAGGGTGCGCTGGGCCAGTCCGGCAATGCCCGCCTGGTCCAGCCCCAGGGCCTGACCCACCACCAGGGGCACCACCGCCGAGTTGGCCAGGGTGAACACCAGCCACTGCAGGGCGTAAACCACGGCCCGCCTGGCCGGGGGATTTTCATGCAGGTCGTACAATAATTTTTGTTCTGCCCGGTTGGACATTATTTCGAACGCCTCCTGAACCAGAACTCAAGCCATTTCCAGGCGCACCCGGCTGCCCGGGCCGCCGGGGCGGGCCGGCTCGACCAGCAGGCGGCGGGGCAGGCGGCTCTTTAACTGGGGCAGGTGGCTGATGAGCCCGATGGCAACCCGCTCCAGGGGCAGGCGCTCCAGGGTATCCATCACCGCCTCCAGGTACCGCTCGTCCAGGGAACCGAAACCCTCGTCCAGGAAGAAGAATTCCAGGGGAACCCGGCCCCGCCGCTGGATCTGATCCGAAAGGGCCAGGGCCAGGGCCAGGGAGACCAGGAAGGTTTCCCCCCCGGAAAGGGTGGAAACGGGCCGTTTCAGGCCGCCGTTACCCTCGTCCCGGAGGATAAATCCTCCCTGACCGTCCAGTTCCAGGGCGTAGCGGTAGCCGGTAAGCCGGCCCAGCCGCTCGGTGGCCAGTTCCGCCAGGTTTTCCAGCCGCCGGCGGGCCAGGAATTCCACCAGCGCCCTGCCCCGCAGGAGCCCCTCCAGTTCCCGCAGAAGTTCGGCACGCCCGGCCAGCTGCTGCCGCTCTTCTTCCAGGGCGGCCCACCGCTGCCGGTTTTCCTCCAGGCGCTGCAGGTGCTGTCCCGCCGCCCCTTCCTGCTGCTGGGCCAGGCCCAGGGCTTCTTCCGCCGCCTTTAATTCTTCCTGAAGCCGCAGCCAGTCATCTTCCTCCAGATACCTGCCCCCCAGGCGGGCCTCCACTTCCCGCAGTTCCTGCAGCAGCAGCTGCTCCTCCCGGCGGTGCTTGTTCACCCGGGCCGCCAGCTCCTCCCGCTCCTGCGGGTCCAGCAGGGCATCTTTAGCCTCGGCGGGGCTGGCGAAATGGTTTTCCCGGGCCGAGTGTTCCAGGTGCCGGCGCAGGCCCGCCAGCCTTTCCTGCAGGGCCGCACAGGCCCGTTCTTCCCCCTCCAGCTCCAGCCGGCACTGCTGGAAATCCCCGGCCGCTCTGCGGTTGTCCTCTTCGGCCCGGGCCACCGCATCCTGCAAAGAGGAAAGCTGTTCCCGCACCTGCCCCAGGGCCTCTTCCACCCGCAGCCCGCCGGTGAGCTGGTGCAGCTCCGCCCGGAGCTGCCCGATCTGTTCCGCCCTGCCCGATAAGGCGGCTTCCAGGGCACCCTTTTCCACCACCAGGTCCCGCAGGCCGTCCTTTAGCTGCTGCAGCCGCCCGGACAGGTCTTTCAGTTCCGCTTCCAGCCCGGCAATTTGAAGCTGGCCGCGCCGGAGTTCCTGCTGCCTCTGCTTTAAAGCTTCCCAGTGCGCCGGGACCTGGCCCGGTTCCTGCAGGCCCAGTTCCTGCAGGTGGAGGCGCAGCTGTGCCACCAGCTCCCGCCGCCCGGCCTCCTTTTCTTCCCGCCGCCGGTGGAGGTCCCGGATCTGCCGTGCCAGCCCTTCCCGGGCGGATTGCATGCGGGCCAGGGCCGGCCGCCGCTCATCCAGGCGGCGGCGCACTTCTTCCACCCGGTCCCGGGCTTCCTGCAGGCGCTGCTGCCAGCGGCGCCAGCCCTGCTGCTGCTCCCGGTACTCCCGCTCGGCGTCCTGCAGGAGGGCGGGGAGGTCCTGCAGCGGCACCTGCCGCCAGGGGGCCGGCAGCCCCTCCCGCAGGCGCCCGCCCTCTTCTTTAACCCGCTCCTTTTCCCCGGCCAGCTGCTCCTCCCGGCGCTTCAACGCCGCTATTTCCGCGTCCAGCTGGACGAGACTTTTTTCCCCCTCCTGCCACTTTTCCCGCCGCCGCGCCTGTTCCTCTTCCGCCGCCCGCACCGCTTCCTCCAGCGGGGCCAGGGCCACCCCCGCCGGGCGGGCGGGCGCGGGGTGGTGCGGGGAACCGCAGACCGGGCAGGGCTGCCCCGCCGCCAGCGTCCGGGCCAGGGCGGCAGCCATGTGCCGGCGCCGGGCTTCCTCGAGCTCTCTCCGGGCCCGCTCCAGAGCCCCTGACGCCTCCACCAGGGCCTCCTGCAGGGCGGCCACCTCCCGCTGCCGGGCTTCCCGCCGTCGTTCAAGTTCTTCCACCTGTTCCCGGACCTGCCGGCATTCCCCCTGCAGCTCAGCGTAGCGCCCGGCCAGGTCCAGCAGAGCCCGGATCCGGAACCTGCAGTCCTGAATGCCGGCCGCCCGTTCCTCCAGGTATCCTTCCGGCACGGGCGGGCTCCCCTGGAGGCGCTCCAGCTCCTGCCGCTCCTGCGCCAGCTCCCCTTCCAGCCCGGCCACCTCCCGGGCCAGTTCCGCCTCCTGCTGCTGCAGGGCGTCCAGCTGGCGGGCCGCCGCGCCCGCCTCACCTTCAAGCTCCTTCGCTTCCCGCTCCAGCTGCGAGAGCCGGCCGTACAGTTCCAGGGCGCACCGGGCCTGCTCCACCTCCTCCGGCGCCACCTGCAGCTCCTCCTGCCGCCGGTAGAGCCCCGCCAGGCGCCGCTCCCCTTCTTGCTGACGGGAAGAAAGCTCTGCCGCCTGCTTTTCCAGGAGCCGGATTTTCCGCTGCTTTTCTTCCAGCTCCTCCCGGTCCTTTTCCTGCCGGGAGAGCCAGCCGTCCAGCTCCCGCTCCTTTTCCCGGGCCTGCTCCAGCAAGGCCTGCCGCTTCATTAAAGCCGGTCCTTCCGCCTCCCACCGCTGCCGCTGCCGGGAGGCCTCCTCCTCCGCCGCCCGGGCCGCTTCCTGCAGGCGGGAGAGCTTTTCCCCCAGGGCGCGCAGCCGCGCCCGGCGTTCTTCCAGGTCTTCCTCCAGGCGCCCGTACTCCTCCAGGAGGCCGCGCATGGTTTCGGCCCGGGCCGCCCGCTCCAGGACTTCCTCCTCCCGGCGCACCTGCGCCTCCGCCGCCCGGAGCTCCTCCAGGCGGCGCTGCAGGTGAAGCCGCCGCTCCTGCGCCTGGCGGATTTCCCGGGCTTCCTCCAGGCGCCCGCGGGCCGCCTGCAGCTCCCGCTCCGCCTCCCGGCGTGCCACCCGCTTTTCCTCCAGATCCCGGCGGGCAGCCTCCACGGCCCGGGGCGAGCAGTCCCCCAGGCCCCGCTGCTCCGCCTCCACCCGATCCAGCGCCGCCCGCACCCCGGCCCCGGCATCGCTCACCCTTTTTTTCAACTGCTCGCCAAACCGGTCCAGTTCAAAAATGCGTTCCAGCATCTGGTTCCGGTCGGCCGGCCGCAGGGCCAGGAATTCGGCGAAGCGGCCCTGGGGCAGGACCACGGCCCGGGTGAAGTCGTCCGCGGTAAGGCCCAGGAGCTTCTGCACCTCCATTTTCACCTGGTCGGCCCCGTCCGCCAGCACCCTCTCCCCATCCGGGTCAAGGCGCACCAGCCGGCACTCCCGGGTGTGGGCGCCGAAATCACCGCTCTTGCGCAGCAGCCGCTCCACCCGGTAGCGGCACCGCCCCTCCCCCCGGCCCACTTCAAAGGTGAAGGCCACCCGGGCCTGCTCGCTGTGCTGGTTGATGATCCCTTCCCGGCCCCGGCTGGCCCGCTTCACTTCCCCGAACAGGGCCAGGGTGATGGCATCCAGGATGGTGGACTTGCCGCTGCCGGTGGGCCCGAAGATGCCGAAAATTCCCCGCTCGCACAGGGTTTTAAAGTCCACCACCTCTTCCTGGCGGTAGCTGTGCAGCCCGGCCAGGCGCAGTTCAACGGGCCTCAACTTCCTCCCCCCTCTCTTTGGCTGCCGGTTCCAGCAGCTCCAGGAAAATACGCACCAGCTCATCGGGCGGGTCGCCGCCGCCCGCCTGCTGGCGGTAAAAAAGCCTGAACAGCTCATCCAGGGGCAGGGCATCCAGGTCCCTTGCCCCGGCTTCCTCCCCGTCCCGCTGCGGGAGGACCGTCCTGATGTCGATGATCCCCGGCCGTATTTCCCGCAGCCGCTCCACCTGCTCCCGGGTGAGGGGAGCCGCCGCGTGAACCTCCAGGTCAATCCAGGCCCGCTCGTCACGCCCGGCCCGGCACCAGGCCAGCACTTCTTCGTACCCCCCGGTTGCCCGCCAGCGCACCAGGGGCCGGCCGGAACTCAGGGTAATTTCGCGGCAGTGCACCGGCCGGCCCGGCTGTGCTTCCACCAGGACAACGCCCTTGGCCTGGCCGGCCTCGGAGAAGCTGTAGGCCAGGGGCGAGCCGCTGTAGCGGCAGGGCACGGGTGCGCCGGGCACTTCCTGGGGCCGGTGCAGGTGCCCCAGAGCCACGTACTGCAGCTCTGCCGGCAGGGTTCCCGGGTCCACGCTGTAAGCCCCGCCCAGGGAGAGGGTGCGCTCCGAGTCGCTGATCTGCCCGCCGTACATGTACAGGTGGCTGACGGCCAGGTTCACCGCCTCCGGGCGGCAGTGGCCGGCCAGCTGTCTCAAAAAAGCCGCCACGCGCCGGGAATAGGCCGCCTGGTGTTCCGCTTCTTCCATGGTGGGGGCGAGCAGTTCGCCCAGCCGGGCCTCGGAAGGATAGGGCAGGGCCAGGACTACCGCCGGGCAGGGCCAGCCCGGCCCCTGCAGCACCAGGAGGGAGGGGCCCGATGCCAGTAGCCCCGGCCCCGGCGGCAGCACGTCCCCCGGCCACCCCAGGATGTGCACGCCCTGGCGCACGGCCAGGGGAGCCGGGGCGGCCAGGCGCCCGGGCTGGTCGTGGTTGCCCGCGATGACCACCACCTGCCGCCCTTCCACCGCCAGCCGGGCCAGGGCCTCAAAGTAGAGCTCTTCGGCCCTGGCCGGAGGGTTTTCGGTATCGAAAACGTCCCCGGCCAGCAGAACCAGGTGCACCCCTTCCTCCCGGGCTATAAGGGCGATCTCTTCAATAAACTGCTCCTGCTCGTCCCAGCGCCGGTGGCCGCCCAGGGTTTTCCCCAGGTGCCAGTCAGAAGTATGTAATATGCGCAGGGTCCTGTCCAAATTCCATCCCCCTTCATACCGCCACCGCCCGGTTCAGGGCGAAAAAGTAGAGGTATTTTTCCCGCACCGGCCGGGAGAGGATTTTTTCCGCCGCCCGGCCGTACAGGTCCAGCTGGATGCGGTAGCGCCGCACGGCCTCTTCCAGGCCCTCTTCCGCCAGCCGGTCAGTCTTATAGTCAATGACCACCAGCCCGCTATCTTCCACCAGCAGGCAGTCAATGACTCCCTGCAGGAGGATGCTTTCCCCCGCCGGCACTGCCGCGGACAATTCCGGGTAGAGCTCCGTTACTTCCAGGCCCAGGGTAAAGGGCACTTCCCGCCAGAGGCGCCCTTCCCTGGCCGCGGCCAGCACCCGCTTCCCCAGGGCGGTCCGCCAGAAGCGGGCAATTTCCGCCGGGCGGACCAGCTGCACCTCCTCGGGCCGCAGGATTTCCCGCTCCACCAGCCGCTCCAGGTGCCGGCGTACCGCCGACTCGTCCGGGAAATCTTCCAGCTCCAGGCTCTGCATCACCAGGTGGACCACCCGGCCCCGCCCGGCCCCGGTAAACCTGTCCCCGGTGTAGAAGGCGGGCAGGTCGAAGCCGGGCGGCAGCTCCCTTTCCCTTTCCGCGGGCTCTTCCCCCGGCAACTCCAGGCCGGGCATTTCCCAGCCCGCCTGCTCCTCCAGCTCCTCCTGCCGGTGCCGCCACTCGGTAACCGTGATTTTGGAGGGCAGGCGGGCCAGCTCCCGGTGGGGGTTGCTCCAGAACAGGCGCCGGCCCAGCTCGTCGGGGCCCACCAGTTCCTCCCTGCCGCCCGGCCAGCTTTCCTCCTGCTGCCGGACCCAGCCGGCGGGCAGCGGTTCCAGCCGCTCCAGCAGGTGGAGCCAGGGAAAGCCCGCGCCCTCCTGTTCCGGGCCGCTGGCCGTCCACAGTTCCCGGAGGGAGGCCGCCGGCCACAGGTGCACCTGCCAGCTCCCCGTCCCGGCCACCGCCGGTTCCTCGCCCGGGGAGAAGCCGGCCAGGGCCGGGTGGCTCCACAGGGCGGGGCCCAGCCAGTCCAGGGCGCACCTGGCCCCCGCCTGCAGGGAAACGCCCAGGGGGCCCTCCGGCGGCACCGCTGCCGCCTGGCTCTGCCACTGCCACACCCGCTTTTCCAGGTCGCGGACGGCGGCAACCACAATCAGGCGCTCCCGGGCCCGGGTCAGGGCCACATACAGAAGGCGCATTTCCTCGGCCAGGGCTTCCAGGTGCAGGCGCTGCCGGATTACCCGGTGCAGGACGGTAGGGTAGCGTATCCCCCGCTCCAGGTCCACCACCTCCGGCCCGCAGCCCAGCCGGCGGTGCAAGAGAAAGCCGCCGCCCAGATCCCGCAGGTTAAACCGGCGGCCCGGGCCTGCCACCACCACCACCGGGAACTCCAGGCCCTTGGCCCTGTGCACGCTCATAATCCGCACCACATCTTCATTTTCCCCCAGGGAACGGGCGGCATCCATATCCCCGCCCTTTTCCCGGATCTGTTCTATAAAGCGCAGGAAGCGGAAGAGGCCCCGGTAGATGGTTCCCTCGAAGAGGCGGGCCCGGTCCACCAGCGCCCGCAGGTTGGCCTGGCGGACCGCTCCCCCGGGCATGGCCCCCACCAGGTCGTAATAGCCGGTCTGGCGGTAAAGCTCCTCCAGCAGCTCGGCCGGCGGCAGCCGCCGGGCCAGCTCCCGCCAGCGCTCGAGTTTTTCCAGGAAACCCCTCAGCTTCCCCGCCAGCTCCGGATCCACCCCCGGCGGCTGCTGCGCGGTTCTTTCCACCGCGGTATGGAAATCACCTTCCGGGCAGGCCAGGCGGATCTGCGCCAGCTGCGGGGCGGCCAGCCCCACCAGGGGGGAGCGGAGCACCGCCGCCAGGGGGATGTCCCGGCGGGGGTTGTCGATGATCTGCAGGAGGGAAAGCACCGTTTCCACCTCCGGGGAGTCGAAATACCCTCCGGAGCCGTCCGCGGTGGCCGGGATATCCAGGCGGCGGAATTCCTCCAGGAAGACCCCTACCCGGCCCTTCAGGGAGCGCATCAGCACCACCACATCCCGCCAGGTGACCGGCCGGTACTTTCCTTCCTGCCGGTCGAAAACACAGAACCCCTCCCGGTGCACCAGCCGGTGGATCCTCTCCGCCACCCAGCGGGCTTCCAGGCGGGTCAGGTCCAGGTCTTCCACTTCCGGCAGCCCGTCACCGCCGCCCTCCTCCGCCCCTTCCTCCCGGACCGCTTCCGGGGCGCGGAAATCCAGCAGGTGGAACTCCACCGGCCCGCCCGCCACCCCCGGCGCGTTCTCCGGAAAAAGGGCGCCGGGGTAGAGGCGGGCCTCGTCGTCGTAATCCAGTTCCCCCACCCGCCGGGTCATCAACCGCTCAAAGATATAGTTCACCGTTTCCAGGATCTCGGGCCGGCTGCGGAAATTGGTGCGCAGGGCCAGGCGCCAGCCCGGCCCCGGCTCCCGCCCCGGCCCGTAAGGGGTGAACCGGCGGTAGCGGTCCACGAAGACGGCGGGGTCCGCCAGCCGGAAGCGGTAAATGCTCTGCTTGACGTCGCCCACCAGGAAGCGGTTGTCCCCCCGGGAGACCAGATCCAGGATGGCCTCCTGGACGCCGTTGATGTCCTGGTACTCGTCCACCAGCACCCCGGTGAAGTGCTCCCGGTACTCGCCGGCCACAGGGGAAGGGAACAGCGGGGCCCGGGGATCCGCCGGTGCTTCTTCGCCCCAGGGGGAGCCCTCGCCGTTTTGCGCCAGGATGGCCAGGGCCCAGTGCTCCAGGTCGGCAAAATCGGCCACGGCCCGCTCCAGCTTGGCCCGCCGGTAGGCCTCATCAAAACGCAGGGCCAGGGCCACCAGTTCCTGGACCAGGGGAGCCGCCCGGCCCAGGTCGGCAATCATTTCCTCCGGCGGGCGGGAGAAATATTCCTGCAGGAGGACCCCCACCCGTTTTTTGACCTGCTCCCGCAGTTTTTTCACCCGTTCCTTAATTTCTTGCCTGGCTTCTCCCCTGGCCATCCTGGGCAGGGCCGGCCAGGCCTGCCCCTCCTCAAAGGCCTGCCGGAGCCCGGAAAAGGGTCCCTGCACCTTTTCCAGCCAGCCCCGCACCCTGGCCAGGTCTTCTTCCAGCACCGCCGCGTACCGCTGCGGCCCGCCGGGGCCGGCGGCCAGGCGCCGCGCCTCTTCCAGCTGGTCCAGCCAGTGTTCCATTTCCAGGCGGATCATTTCCCGCCATTCTCCCACCCAGGGCTGCTCTTCAAAGGGGCGCTTTTCCACCCCGGCCAGGGAAGCCGCCACCCAGTTCAGCCAGGCCCGGGGCCGGGGCAGGCTGCGGGCGAAGTCATACAGGCGCAGGACCACTTCCCCCAGCTCCCGGTCGTCGCCGTGGCGTCCCGCCAGGACCCGGGCCAGGTAAAGGAAGGGGGTCCCGGGCGGGGAATCCCGGTGCTCCTCGTAGCATTCCTCCAGGACCTCTTCCAGCACCTCCAGGCGCAGGAGGGAGGCCTCGTTTTCATCCATCACCCTGAAGCCCGGGTCCAGCCCCAGCAGGTAGAAGTGGCGCCGCACCACCTCGCCGCAGAAGGAGTGCAGGGTGCCGATGGAAGCCCGGGGAGCGAGGAAGAGCTGGCGCAAAACCAGGGGGTCCCCCGGGCGCTCCTGCAGGGACCGGTTCAGGGCCGCAATGACCCGCTGGCGCATCTCCCCCGCCGCCGCGTCGGTGAAGGTCACCACCAGCAGGCGGTCCAGGTCCACCGGGTTTTCCCGGTCCAGCAGGTGGCGGATGATCCGCTCCACCAGCACGGCCGTCTTCCCCGAGCCGGCGGCGGCCGAAACCAGCAGGTTCCCTCCCCGGAGGTTGATGGCCCTGTTTTGTTCCTCAGTCCAGCGAATAGAGGTCAAGGTCCCCCACCTCCTCTTCCGCAGCCATTTTCCGCAGGCGCTCGCGCAGTTCCCCGCCCTCCACCGCCAGGTTCCGGTAGCGGTTTTCGGGCAGCCAGAGGTCGAAGCGGCAGACGGGCCGGTAGGAACAGGTGCCGCAGGCACTGCTGCCCCCCGCTTTCAGCGGGGCTATATCCACCCGGCCCTGGAGGATGCCGCCGGCAATTTTCCCCAGCAGCCCGCGCAGCACGTCCAGGAGGAGCCGGAATTCCCCGGGGGTGAAGACGGACGCCTCGTGGCGCCTGGTTATACTGCCCCCGCTGCCCAGCCCGGCGGGCACCAGCAGGGAGGTGGTCCCGGGGGTGAGGGCGCGGTCCAGGAGGGGGTACAGCTCCCTGCCCTGGTCCACCAGCCAGCCGGACAGCCTGAAGGCCTTCAACCACTCCCGCTCCAGTTCCTCCGCCGACAGGCCCGGCCGGGAGAGGTTCAGGATGGGGCGCTGCACCTGGAAGTAGAAGGCCCCTGCCGGCAGCAGTTCCTGCCCGTACCGGCGGCAGAGGAGCTGAAAGTGCTCCAGGGCCACCCACAGGTAGACCAGGAGCTGGAGCTGCACCCCCGCCAGCACCCCGGGGAGGCTCAGCCTGCTGGAACCGGACTTGTAGTCGATCACCCGCAGGTACAGGGCTTCCGCGCCCCGCCCCAGGTCCACCCGGTCAATGCGGCCGCCGAGGGTCAGGACAACCTCCCCGCCCAGTTCCAGCTCCAGGGGGGGCAGGACCAGCCGGGGCCAGAAGGGCAGGCTGCCTGCATCCACCCCTGCGGGCGGGGGCACCTCCGTTCCCCGGAGGCCGAAATAAACTTCCAGGGCGGCGGGGCGGAAGCCGCTGCCCTGCATCTGCCGGGCCAGCGCCCGGGCGGAATCGCTCACCCGCTCGAGAAGTCGCGCCTTCTGCTGGCGCAGGCGGGCGCTGGAAAGCAAAATGCGGTTCTGCAGGCGGCAGGCCAGCTCTTCCACTATTTCCGCGCAGATGCCGTATACCTTATCATCCCCCAACTCCTCCCAGGAGGGGCCTTCTCCCTGCACCCGCTCCACAAAAAGCCGCAGGGCCTCGTGGTAGAGCTGGCCCGTATCGGGCGGCTCCAGCCGGTAGACCGCCCTCTCCTTCAGGCCGAGGCCGTAATCCAGGAAGTGGGCAAAGGGACACTGCACGAACCGCTCCAGGCGGGAGACGCTGCTGGAAAGCCTGTACTTCCGCCCTTCCCGCCTGCCCCAGAGTTTCCGTCCCAGCTCCGCACCGAGCGGGGGCTCCACATTGCGCCCCGCCAGCCCGGCCGCGATCACGGCCATTTTCTCCCTCCATTCTTCCCTTGCCACCAGCAGGTTGTAGGTCCACCACCAGAGGGGGTGAACCGGGAGCCCCCACGACGCTTCCCGCCAGCGCAGGGCCAGGCGGGAGAGCAGCCCCGCCGGGTGCTCCACATACTCCAGGTCCTCCGCACCGCCCGGCGGCTCCACGGCCAGGAGACGGGGTTCCAGGCCCGACAACAGCTCCCGCACCCGGCCGATAACCGGCGAGGGAGTGACGGCCCGCCCTTCCCCATCCCCCAGGGGATAGCTCAGGTACAGCCTGCCCCCCGTGCGGGTCAGCACCCGGTAAATCAGGAACTGCTCCTGGTGCAGCCGGTCTACGGTTGCCGCGGGCAGCTCCCGGCCCCGCTCCCGCAGCAGGGTGGAGAGCTGTTCCCGCTCCCGTTCGGTGAATACCCCGGTGGTGCGGAGCCTGGCGGGCAGGCTGCCCTCCGTGAGGCCGGCCAGGAAGAGAGCCCGCACTTCCCCGGGCGGCCGGGAGCGGTCCAGGCTGCCCACGGTTACCGCGTCCAGGGCCGGGGGGATCAGGGCCAGGCGCAGGGCTTCCAGGCCCGCATCCAGCACGCCGGACAGCTCCGCCAGGTCGAGTTCCACGTCCCCCAGCACTTCCACCAGCTCACCCAGCAGGCCGCTTACCAGCCGCCACACCTGGCGGTGCTCCCGGGCCAGGTCCGGGCTCCCCGCCTCCCGGGCGGCCCGGCTCCACTCGTCCAGCTTCCAGGGCACCTCCAGTTCCAGGCACAGCTCCAGCAGGATCCGGGCCCACTGCCGGCCGGGAAGGCGGGCCCCACGCCCCCCGGCCTCTTCCCGTATCTTCAGCTGGGCGGCCCGCAGCTCTTGAATTGCCCGCCGGCGCAGGCCATCGATCTCCGCCAGTTCCGGGGGCGGAACCTCGCCATGCTCCTCATCCCCGGTCCAGGTCCGGCCGGGCCGGTAATTCCAGGGGTCGGGGCTATACCAGCGGCTGCCCCGGATACCGGCCGCCAGGACGTAATTCTCCAGGCGGTCCACCTCCCCCGCGCTCAAGCGGGCCAGCCCCGTCTTCAAAAAGCGGAACACGGGTTCGTAAGCCCACTTTTTCTGCCACACTTCCAGGGCCGAACGCAGCAGCTCCACCAGGGGGTGGTGCATTACCGGCTGCTGGTGATCGATGAAAAAGGGTATTTCATAATCCGCCAGCATCCTGCGGAAGAGAGGGAAATAGACGTCCACATCCCGCACCGCCACCATAATCTCCCGGGGGCGCAGTCCTTCTTCCCGCAGCAGGCGCCGGATGGCCCGGGCTATTCCCTCCACCTCGGCCCGGGGGTTCACCCCGGCCATCAGGGAGATGTTCTGCAGGCTCCCTCTGTAGGGAACGGCGGGATGGTGGAAAAAGTAGCGCTCCAGGTGGGCCAGCTCCGGCGCTCCCGCCAGGCGCCAGCTGTTACCGGGTTCCAGATGCTCCTCCCGCACCACCAGGCCCGCCTCTTCCGCCAGGCGCCGGAGGCGCTCCCGGACCTGCCAGGGCCTGACAAAGGGGTCGTGCTCCGGCGGGCAGCCCGCAGCGGCCGGGTCCAGGCACAGGGTGACGGTTATTTCCCGCGCCCGGCCGGAAAGCCCCTGCAGCACCGCGTATTCCTGCGGGGTGAAGGAGGCAAAGCCGTCCACCCACACCCGGCAATCCTTTAAAAAGCCGGCCTCCGGCAGGCGCCGGGCCAGGAGGTCCAGGTAATCATCGGGGTCGGTAAATCTCCCGGCCAGTTCTCCCTCCAGCCGGCGGTAAACCAGGCACAGGTCTTCCAGCTTCTGCTCCAGCTGGCCTCCGCTGACGGGTACCAGCCCTTCCAGGTCATCCGGGGCAACCCGGTGCATCTTCAGCTCACCAACCAGTTCGGATAAAGAAGCAAGAAAGCCCGGCCGGCCGGCCAGGGAACCCATCAGCTTCAGGTTTTCCCTTTCTTCCAGCAGGATTTTTTTAAGCAGCATCCGCCGCCCCAGCTCGCTGACCGGCAGGCGGGCCGCACCGCCCGCTTCCCGCAGCACCCGGTAGGCCAGGCGGCGGAAGCTGTAAACGTGGGCCCGCAGGCTACCCCCCTGCCCGGCCAGTTCCCGCTCCATGGTAAAGGTGGCCTGGTCCGGGACAATCAAAAGCAGCGGGGGGCCCAGGGGGTCCCTTGCCAGCTCCGCCCGGATTTCCTGCAGGCAGCGCCGGGTTTTTCCCGTGCCCGCCCGCCCGATTAAAAGACGCAGGTGCATCCAGCATCACTTCCGGTAAATGACTGTGTGCTCTTATCCAATTCTACCCGAAAAAAGAATCCCTGGCAATTTATACAGCCCGTTGCCGCCAGCCGGGAAGCAGGCCGGCCGCGGTTATTTGTCATTACCGGTGCTGCAAAAAATTTTCTGCCGGCCCTTAACTTGTGCTTGATTTCACGCACTATGTGTGCTATGATGGTGGTGACAAAAGTAACCTGATTTGTCAGCGAGTCTTTAGCCTTCTTCCATTCTGTGCACCATCCGGGATCAAGTCCATGAAACACAGGAGCCAGGAGTCATTTTCCAGCCTCCTATTTTTTAATCCGGCTATAGTGTAATCCTTCACAAATTATTGTGTCTTATATCACATTACCCCGTTATCGCCGGCAAAGGGCATTATCTATCCCATCCTCCGGGGCACTATTCTTCCATGATAACTGATTAACTGGATATAAGCCATTCATACTTTATACTTCTTCCCGGGGGTTTTTGTACCCGGCTTAGTACATAAGTTCACAATAGATCATAAAGGAAATTTTCCAGCCGGCAATTTAGCTGAAAAGGGGGTGGCTGTGGAGCTCAACCAGTTTTGACAGCCCTGGAACAAGATGACGGGGATGATTCCCCACAGCAGCGCCCCACCTGGCCCTGCAGGCCAGGCAGGGGTTCTTTAACCTGAGGAGGGGTTATCATGGCCAAAACCTTAGAAGATGTTGCCAGGCGCACCGGCTCCCAGCCCGCCGCCAGACCTGCAGGAGTCCCCGGCCCGCTGGAGCTGCAGAAGGAACTCAAGGTGAATTACAGGCGCATCGCCTTTATCTCCCTGGGCCTGGCGCTGTTTTTCCTGTTCTACTTCTTACCTCCGCTGCCGGTGGCCGTAGACCCGGCAGGCAAGGAATTCGCCCTTTCCAGGGAGGGCCAGATGGCCATCGGGCTGTTCCTTCTGGCCGGTATCTGGTGGTTGTTCGAGGTCATCCCCATTGGGGCCACCGCCCTGGCCATCGGCATCTTTCAGGCTCTGTTCGGCATCCGGCCGGCCGACGTTGCTTTCAGGGACTTTATGGATCCCTCGGTCTTGTTCATCCTCGGTTCTCTGATGGTGGGCCTGGCCTTTACCAAGTCGGGCCTGACCAAGCGGCTGGCCTTTAAGATGCTGCAGGTTACCGGTGAAAGCACGAAGATGATCCTGCTGGGGGTTTTCGTGATCACCGTTACCCTAACCCTTTTCATGGCCCATACGGCCGTAGCCGCCACCTTGTTCCCCATCTTAATGGCCATCCTGGGCCTTTACGGCACCAGGGAAGGGGAAACCAGCCGGTTCGGCAAGGCTCTGTTCATCGGTATGGCCTTCACCGCCGGAGCGGGCAGCGCCATTACCCTGCTGGGCGCCGCCCGGGGTGCCGTAGCTCTGGGGTTCTACAAGCAAATTACGGGCCATGAAATCAGCTTTGCCCGTTACACCGAGGTAATGGCCCTTTACGGCATCGCCATGATGTTTTTAATCTGGCTGCTGATGCTCATCTGGTTCCGGCCGGAGAAAGACCGCATTGCCGGTCTAAGGGAAAAGGTGAAAGAGCTTTCCGCCGGCCTCGGTCCCCTGACCATACAGGAAATCTTTGTTGGTATAGCAGTGGCGGTAGTGGTGGCTCTCCTGGCTTTGCAAAACTTCATCCCGGCCCTGAAAAGCCTGAACAAGAGCGCCATCATGCTTACCCTGGGATTGTTGTTCTTCCTGACCCGGGTATTTACGGTGGAGGATCTGGAAAAGCGGATTCCCTGGAATATCGTGCTGCTTTTCGGCGGGGCCATGTCCATCGGCTTCTGCCTGTGGCAGACCGGAGCCGCCCAGTGGATGGCGGTGCACTGGCTGGGCATGTTTAAAAATGCTCCCTGGTTGATCTTCGTCCTGGCCATCTTCTTCCTGGTGATGGTGATGACCAACTTCATCATGAACGTGGCCGCCATCGCCATCACCCTGCCCGTGGCCCTGATCATCGCCGGGTACCTGGGGGTCAACCCGGAACTGATCCTGTGGACCTCCCTGGCCGCCGCGGCACTGCCCTTCTGCCTGCTGGTGGGAGCGGCCCCCAACGCCATCGCCTACGAATCCAAGCAGTTCACCGCCGGTGAATTCTTCGTTGCCGGCATCCCGGCCAGTATTATCGCTCTTATCATGCTGGCCGTCTTTGCCCTGACCATCTGGCCGCTCCTGGGCGTGCCGGCACTGGTAAAATAAAAACGAAATTGCTAATATATAATAACCTGTGCCCGGGTATCTGGAAAATATCATCAGCCAGGTAAAGGAAGAGTGAAGGGCCGGCCCCATAAATATCGGCCGGCCCTTTATCCTAAAAGGAGGAAATACCGGAATGTTGCAGCAGGCCCCTGCAGTGAGCTGGAAACCCGGAGGTTTTCCCGTGGTGAGCGCCAGCGCCTTTGTTCATGAAATGGCCGTTTTAATTGGAGATGTGGTCATTGAAGAGGGCGCGGCCGTATTTCCCTGCGCCGTACTCCGCGCTGATGAAGGATTTCCCATTATCATTGGCGAATACAGCAATGTGCAGGATGGGGTGATTATCCATTGCCTCAAGGGGGGCAGCGTAACCGTGGGCAGGAGGTGCAGCCTGGCCCACGGGGCGATCATCCACGGGCCGTGCGAGATCGGAGACGGCACTTTCGTGGGATTCAGGGCCACGGTTATGAGGAGCAGCCTGGGCCGCGGCTGTTTCGTTGGCCACGGGGCGCTGGTAAGCGGGGTGGAAATACCCGACGGCAAGTACATACCCGACCGGGCCGTGGTTAAAACGCCGGAACAGGTGGCTGCCCTGCCGGATGTTTCCCCGGAGCAGGTGGATTTTGCCGGGGAAGTGCTGGCGGTCAACCGGGAGTTGTGCACCGCCTATTTGAACCTTGCAAGGAGGGGTGAACCTTGTCCGAACAAACCCAGGTAATCCTGGCCACGGCCGTTTTTCTGCTCACCTACGCCGTGATTGTTTCCGAAAAGATCCACCGGGCGGTGGCCGCCCTGGCGGGGGCAGCAGTAATTGCCCTCAGCGGAATTCTAAATCCCGATGAAGCGGCCCACGCCATCGACTTCAACACCATCGGCCTTCTGGTGGGGATGATGATCATCGTGGGCATCACCCGCCAGACCGGCGTATTTGAATACCTGGCCATCAAGGCGGCCCGCCAGGCCAGGGGCGAACCCCTGCGCATTATGGCCGCCCTTTCCCTGGTTACGGCGGTACTTTCTGCTTTTCTGGACAACGTGACCACGGTGCTGCTGATCGTCCCGGTCACCTTTGCCATCGCCGGCCAGCTGCAGATCAGCCCCATTCCCTTTCTCATCGCGGAAATCATCGCTTCCAATGTTGGCGGTACAGCCACGCTGATCGGCGACCCGCCCAACATTATGATCGGCAGCCAGACCCACCTGGGATTCATGGATTTTGTCATTAACCTGACGCCGGTAGTTGCAGTTATCTATATTTTAACAATTTTCTTCCTGCGCCTGATCTACCGGCGCCAGCTGGTGGCCCGCCCGGAACTCCAGGAAAAAATTATGCACCTGAATGAAAAGGATGAAATCAAAGATCCCGTCCTGCTGAAAAAGTGCCTGCTGGTCCTGTTCCTGACCATAACCGGATTTGCCCTGCACCAGTACCTGCACCTGGAGTCCAGCGTTATCGCCCTGTCCGGAGCCAGCCTGCTCCTGCTGCTCACCCGGGAAGACCCCGAACACGCTCTGCAGGCGGTGGAATGGCCGGTAATCTTTTTCTTCGTGGGCCTCTTTGTGGTGGTGGGCGCGCTGGAGAAGGTGGGAGTCATTGAAGCGGTGGCCCGCTTCTGCCTGGAGGTCACCGGGGGTGAGCTGGTGCCCGCGTCCATGCTCATCCTGTGGATCTCCGCCCTGGCCTCGGCTTTCGTAGATAATATTCCCTTCGTGGCCACCATGATCCCGCTTATACATGATATGGGCCGCCTGGGGGGAATAACGGACCTGAACCTTCTCTGGTGGAGCCTTTCCCTGGGGGCCTGCCTGGGTGGCAACGGCACCATCATCGGCGCTTCCGCCAACGTGGTGGTCATCGGCATGGCGGAGAAAAGGGGGCAACCCATTACCTTCTTCGGCTTTTTCAAGGTAGCCTTCCCGCTCATGATCATGTCCATTGTGGTGTCCACGGCCTACCTCCTCTTCTGGCACCACTACTACGGGCCGGTATCACTGCTGGGAACCCTGGGAGCAGCAGCCGTCCTGGCCGTGGTGACCACCCTTCTGGGCAATGTGCTTTTCCGGCAGGAAGACCGTTCGGCAGCCAAAACCCTGTCCAAGTACAAAGAAGCCTGAGGAACCATCAATAAAACACAACACCCGCCCGAAACGGCGGGTAATTTTTTGCTCCAGATCCTGTTTTCCTATTCCCCGGCAATAATCCTGCTCAGTTCTAAAAACAATTCTTTATCGCGAATCAAGCCTACCATCCGGCCATCTTCCACCACCGGCAGGATTTCAAAACCGCAATGGGCCAGGAGGAAGGCCGCCCGGCTCAGGGGATCCTGTGGCTTTAGCAACGCCGGGAAGAGGCGCATGACTTCCCGCACTTTTTTCCCGGCCATATCCTGAACGCGGGTGCTGAACAGGCCGCTGTACGAAGGAGGTTCTCCGGAGGAAAAGGAAATTGACCAGCCGGCATAGGATTCCCGCTGCGGGAGCGGTAAATGGGCTCTGGCCAGCAGGTGGTCGATTTTCAACAGGCCGGCGGGAATCCTGGCTTCCAGCACCACAAGGGGCGGGATGGCCCCGGCCCGTGACTGCAGGGCAACCCTCTTCATCAGGTTTACGGCCTCTTTTAAACTGCAGTCCGCAGAAATGGTACGGCAGGCTTCCAGGGGAACCATCAGCTCCCCCACCGTTTTTTCCCGCTGAAACGACCTGGCCAGGATATCACTGGCGGATTGAACCAAGGCAGGCATTGTTGCATTCCCCCTTGCCCTGCTGCTGGCAAATTTTCAGTTAATTACATTCTACCACCCTGCCGCCTGCCTGGCAATAACCGGTCCGCCGGAGGTTCATCCTGAATTATTACATTCTTAACCTTTACCTCCACCTGCCGGGCGCAGTCCTGCCGCTCTGCTGCTCCTTCGCCCCGCCCGGGCAGTTCCCGGTCCCCGCCCGGTGTCACCCGTTCAGCCGGAGCTGCCGGCTCCTGCACTGCCGCACCGCTTCTGTGGTCAACCCGGGAAGCCTTTCCCTGCGGCGGGGAAACCCTTTCCTGAACCCTGCTGCCTGCCGTATCTTTTACCGCACCGGGCAGGGAGCGGTTGTTTTCCACCGCTTTGGGTGCCGGCACCCACCCGCTGTAGCCGTGCTTACCCAGCACTTCTTTTATGGTTACACCTTTCTTCTGTTCCAGACTGGATATTTTTTCCTTTTTCAATTCCTCCAGGCCGATGTTCAGGCCTTTCTTTTTGCCCTCAACGTGGATCAGGTAACGGCCAGTGGACAGGCCAAGCTTACTGGCCTGCCGGCGCATTTCCGGGGCCGCAGTTTCCACCACCACTTCCGCCGGTACCCCCGCCGAGCTCAGGGACCTGACGATAACCTGGTAGATTTCCCTTGCTTGCGGCGCAGGTTCCCGCCCGTTTCCCGCAGCAATGGTGGTCAGGATAACATTGTTCCGGGCCGGCTGGAGATAACGGGATTGAACCGCCCGGTCCAGCAGAGAGTCAATGGCTTTTTCCACCGGCAGGCCCAGCACCGGGACCCGGGAGAGCAGGTCCTTACCCGCCGCATTCAACCCCCGCGCCTGGCACACGAGTTCCCGCCGGTCCAATGCCATCTCCACACTGGGGTTAATGTCCAGCGAGACAAAAGCCACCGCCTGGTTCAGCCAGCCGCGGTAGAAAAGTCCTGCCCCCAGAATCAGCAGCAGGCTGGCCGCTACCAGCAGTGACTGCCAGTAGACAGGGCGCCTGCGGAAACTGAAGCTAACCTCCTCACCCGGGCGCGCTCCACCGGCGGGAAGGGGGATTTCCCGGAACTGCGCGTCAGGAGTGAGTATAATACAGGATCTGGCTTTAACCTCCACGACAATGCCGGTAAGCACTTTTTCCAATTCACTTCATTCTCCTTTACCGCTGGCTTTAAGGTAATGGCAGAGGTATAAATATTCCTGGCAGTGATGCCATAAAAGGGCCATGGCAATTATATACTTGCGTCCCCGCTCCAGGGTTTTGCGGTGCACCCCGGTCAGCAGGGAGAGTTCTTTAATGGGCAGCTTTCCGGTCCTGACCAGCTGCTCGAACAGGGCACCGTCCCCGGCCAGGCGGCGGGAAACGTGCAATAAAACCTGCCGGGCATCACGATGCCTGGGTGCACAGCGTACCAGATCGGAAAAGGAGATCCCGAATTCAGCCAGCATCGCGGCATATTCCCGGATCTCTTCCTCCCTTTCCCGGGCCGCCTCGCGGTCCAGATACTCTCCCCAGGCCCGGGATGATTCCAGGGAAAATGCCGACATTTCTTCCAGCTCACTGTTCAGGGAGCCGGCCATGTGGGCGGATACCCTGTTCTCCTTGCGCAGGTAATCCGTAAGGCGACTTTTAATCAGGAGCCGGGCATAAGCCAGGAAAGGAACTTTCCGGTCTTCCTCATAACGGTCAATGGCTTCGTTAAAGGCCATAAAGGCAATGCTCAATTCGTCGTCATAACCCCATTCCAGGTGCCGGCGGCAAAGCCCGGCGGTAACCCGGGTGATAAAGGGGCGACACTCCGCCAGCAGCTGCTCCCGGGCCGTACCATCCCCCGCCCTGGCCAGGGCAAGGAGGTTTTCTATGTTCCCCACCGGCAGCACCATCCTTTTAGTACCTCATGCTCCACCCCCATCCTGCCCGGCTTCTACTAATAATAACTACGCAGGAAGCCGCCCGGTTTGAGGGAGCATGGGCGCAGGCAGTTTTTTCCTGCAGGAAGTCAATTTTTTCAACTATTTCCATTGCCGCGGGGAGAGGTTTTTTCCGGAGAACCCGCGCAGGCCCGGCACTCTTCGCACCTGCGCTCCTGAGCGGGATCGGCCAGGGCGACGTGCACCCGGCAGACATGGCAGTCGCTGGTACCCGGGCGACAGGGTTCGGTATGAATAAGCACCTGGGCTCCCGCCAGGTGCCGGCGGATGTCTTCCTCAATGGCGTCACAGAGCCGGTGCACCTGGGCAATGGGACGGTAGCCGGGAACCACCAGGTGGCAATCTATGTGCCGGTCCGGGCCGGCCCGGCGGGTGCGCAGGTCGTGAAACTGGACAAACTCCCCGGCATAGGATTCCAGAACCCGGCGGATCACCTGTTCTTCCTCGTCGGGAAGGCGGGCATCGACAATGCTCCCCCAGGAACCCCGCAGCAGATCGAAGGCCGCTTTAAAAATGAACAGGGAAACAACCAGGGCAATCAGCGGATCCAGTATATACCACCCGGTTAACTGAATGGCCAGCATGGCCCCGAACACACCCGCGGAGGTCAGAACATCGGTCCGCAGGTGCCAGGCATCCGCTTCCAGGGCCGGAGATTCAGTCCGCCTGGCCGTGCGCATCAGCAGGCTGGAAATGACCAGGTTGACCACCGCCGAACATCCCATCACCACCATCCCGAGGCCCAGGTGGTGCACTTCCCGGGCACCCAGGAGCTTGGGAATGGCCTGCCACACTATTACTATCCCGGCAGCGATGATTAACAGCGCTTCAATAATGGCCGCCACATTCTCAAATTTCCCGTGGCCGTAATTGTGCTCGGCATCAGCCGGGCGGGAGGACTGGCGAACGGAGGCATAAGCAATTAATGCCGCCAGCAGGTCCAGGCCCGAATGCAGCGCTTCGGAAATAACCGCCACTGAATTCATGGCCAGGCCCACAGCCAGCTTGCCGGCGGTGAGCAGGATGTTGGAAACAACGGAAAGCCTGGCGACCTTTATTTTCTCGTCCAAGCCCATCACCCCTTATAAAAAACAACCCCAGGCCACCAGCACCATAAGGACTGGTGGCCGCAGGCTGTCGACAAGACACTCCGCGCGTGCCCGGTCGTTTCGCTGGCCGGGCCAAAAGGCCCCGTCTCCGGTCTTCGGCGGGTACCGTTACTGGTAGTATAGCACAGGGACTGGTTTAAAAACAGCCGTGGACAATAAATTGATCCGCGGGAAATTGCTTTTAACCATAGGGGGAACCATCATCCCCTTCCCCCTTGCTGTGCTCGATGCCCACATCGATCCGCTCGGAAGGTGCGCTCTCGTCATCATAACCGCGCCGGTTTTCGTATATTACGCCGTCATCACCAATTTCATAGGGGATGTTTTCCACTTCCTCCACGTATCCCCGGTCTTCCTCGGCCAATTCGCCGGGGCCGTAATAAGCACCGGCCTGAGCCTGCTCGGCGTGTTCAAAATACCGTGCCACCTCCTGCCAGGAATCCTCCAGATCGTACATGACACCATCCAGGTCTTCTTCATAACTGGTCTGGTAGAGATCTTTAATAATTTCCTCCTCTATGGGACGGTAAGAGCTCACCGGGCGCTTTTCATCCCGCAGGCGGCAGCGGTAGCAAAGAGTGGTATAGGGAACGGCCTCCAGCCTTGCCGGGTCTATGGCCTCGCCGCAGATCTCGCAAAAGCCGTAGGTACCCTGCTCGAGCCTGGCCAGGGCTTCATCGATGGCGCGTATCTTGATCTTGGCATCTTCCCGCAGGGCAAAATCCTTGCTGCGCTCAAAAAGTTCCGTGCCGATATCTCCCGGGTTGTTATCGTAAAGAGACAGCTCCCCTATGGAATCGGACATGGATGTGGCCAGGCCGCCTTCGTTAATGCCCTTGATCAGCTCCATCTGCCTCTGTTTTTCTTCCTCCAGGCGGCGGCGCACTTCCGCCAGCTGTTCTTTATCCATCATCAATCCTCCTTTTACCGGTCGCCGGTCCGGTGATACGGTTAATACCCGCCCCGGGGCAACCGGCCTGCTCCGGTCAAAACACCGGGCATTTTTAAGGGGGAGTTCCCAGGCGGGTCTGGACTATAGCCACAATTTCCGCAATAAAACCACCGATCACCGGCAGGTTGAGCATCACCAGCCGCTGCAGAACAGCAATTAAAATTGCCCCCAGCAGGGCAAACCCCACGGCTATGCCCACGCCCCGGGCCAGGCCGGAAAGAAAATTAACGTAGAGCAGCCTGCCTGGCTGTTCCAGGAGTTCCACATATTCGGCCAGTTTCATTTTTTCCATGTTGATGGACAGCTCGGTGATCTTTTCCCGCAGGGCTTCCAGGATGCGCCTTTCATTTTCGTCCACCCGGGGTCATCCTCCCATAAATTATGGTTTGAACTGTGCACGGCTTAATTTTAATTTTCCCCGTGCGGTTAACCCTAAACAAAAAATTTTCATCCCGGCCGGCAATAAAAAAACGGCGGCATTTGCCACCGCTTCAGGCTATCGACAAAGATGGTAGCGGGGTAAACCAACCTAAGCCCTGGCCTCTTTTACCTTAGCCCGCTTTTCCATGAGCTTAAAGTCCACCCAGAGTGGGCCAGCATTGCAGATGGAGGAATAAGCTCCGCTGACCACACCGATGAGCAGGGCCAGAACGAAGTTGCGGATGGTGCTGCCGCCCAGGAAGTAGAGGGCCACCAGGACAAAGACCACCGTGAGCACCGTGTTGATGGACCGGGTCAGAGTCTGCCACAGGCTGGCGTTAACAATATCCTCCAGACTTTCCCCTTTCTTGCGGTGCAGCATATTCTCCCGGATGCGGTCGAAAATAACGATGGTATCGTTTATGGAATAACCGATAATGGTCAGGAGAGCGGCTACAAAAGCGCCGTCCACCTCAATCTGGAAGAGGGAAAAAACACCCGTAACCACCAGGGTATCGTGGATCAGCGCAATGACGGCCGCGATCCCCTGCTTGAATTCAAAGCGGATGCTAATGTAAATAATCATCAGCACCGACGCGATCAGCAGGGCCAGGAGAGCCTTGGTGGTCAGCTCCCGGCCGATGGTGGGTCCGATGGATTCATTGCGCAGCACAGTATACTTCCCCAGGCTGTTCAGGGCGGCCATCAGTTTATCCTGTTCCTCCTGGGTCAGGTGCCTGGTACGAATAAGGTAATCGGAGGTACCGCTTTTTTGAATGCCCCGGCTGAACTCCAGCCCCTGGGCGGATACCACCTGGCGCACCTTTTCCACCGGCACCGGGTTTTCAAAACGCACCTCCAGCAGGTTGCCGCCGGTAAATTCTATGCCGAGATTCAAACCCTGAACCATCAGGGAGATCAGGCCGGGTATAATAACCAGCAGGGAAATGATATACCAGATTTTCCTGAGCCTGATGAAATGCATCCTTCAACACCCCCTATGCCCCGTATGCCCTGACATTTCTCACCAGGCCGCTTCCCGCCAGCAGGTGCAGCAGCCAGCGGGTAACGGTAATGGCGGTAAACATGCTGGCCACAATACCGATCCCCAGGGTAATGGCAAAACCCCGCACAGAACCCGTGCCGAAGAAGTAGAGCACTACGGCGGCAATGAGGGTGGTGGCGTTGGCATCAAAGATGGCGGTAAATGCCCGCTTGAAGCCGGCATCAATGGCCGAACGCAAGCTCTTCCCCGTCCGCAGTTCTTCCTTCAGGCGTTCGAAGATGATCACGTTGGCATCCACGGCAATACCCAGGGACAACAGGAAGGCGGCAATACCCGGTAGGGTCATGGTCACATTCATGCCCACGTAAATGGCCAGCACAATTAAGGCATAGATCAGCAGGGCAAAGTCGGCCACCAGCCCGGGTACCCGGTAGTACATGATCATGAAGATCAGGATGGCCAGCACACCCACCAGCCCGGCATGCTTGGATTTCTGCAGCGAGTCCGCACCCAGGGCCGGGCCCACCGCCCGCTTCTCCACCACTTCCACCTTGACCGGCAGGGCACCGGAGCGGAGCAAAACGGCAATATTGTGGGCTTCCTCCAGGGACTCATAGCCGGTAATCTGGGCCTTGCCGTTGGGAATGTGCTCCTGTACCACGGGACTTTGCAAAACTTCCCCGTCCAGAATGATGGCTATGGGCTTGCCCACGTTGGCCTTCGTGGCCTCGGAAAACTTTTTGGCCCCGGCGGCATTAAAGGTGAGATCCACCTTGACCTGCCCCGAAACCGGGTCCTTGGATTCCACGGCGTCCTTCAAGTCGGCCCCGGTAACCACCGTTTTCCCGTCCATGGTTTTAAATTCCAGGTAGGCCGTCTTCACCAGGTTACGTACGGCCTCCTCGGGGTCAATCCTGCCCGCAATCTCCACAATCAACCGGTTCCGCCCCTGCTGCTGGATAACCGGCTCGGCCACGCCAAACTGGTCGACCCGGCGCTGGATTACAGCCATCAGTTGCTGCATTGATTCCTGGGTGACCTTCGCTTCGGGGGTGTCCTTAGCTTCCAGGACCACGTGCACCCCGCCCTGCAGGTCGAGGCCCAGGGTGATATCCTTGATCAGGGGCAGGTATTTCCCCAGGTAGGGGATGTTTTTATAGGCCGGGGTTACGGCAGCCGCCGTAGCCAGGGCTACGAGAATTACCAATCCGGCGAGAATGAGTATTTTGTTCCACTTCAGCTTCATACCAAAACTCCTCTCCTGCTGCTCTAGAGCAATCGGGAACCATTAATAATCAGCTCGAAATTACAGTGCAGGAAATTGGCCGCCCGGCGACACAGGGTCATCCGGGTCAGGAAGATCTCAAAATATTCCATGACCGGGCAGATGTTTATATCTATGGTCAGGTCCATGGTAATGGTGCGCTTGTCCCTGTCCACCGAGATAAAGGCGTGCTCCACGGCATAATTTACCCGGTCGTGGATGTCGAAGGTGGCGAAATCCTGGTTGCGCACCCGGGAACGGTGGACATCGGATTTATCGGCCACTATCAGGGCGGCCGCCACATTGTTGACCGGCTGTCCGTACTGCTCCTCGTGATTGGCAATGGCCGAAATCACCGTGGCCATTTCGTCGGGGTCCATGCCCATGCTGTTTAATATGGTAAAGGCCAGGACCGCCCCGGAAATACCATGGTCATTCCGGCTGACCACATTGCCAATATCGTGCATGTAGCCCGCAATAGCTGCCAGCTCGGCTTCCCTTTCGGGGTAGCCCAGCCGCTCCAGGATGCTGCGGGCCAGGCTGCTTACCAGGTTCAAATGCCGGTAACTGTGCTCGGTATAACCCAGCACACCCAGATATTCATTGCCCTTGCGAATGAAACTGTCCACCAGGGGATTCTTTTTGATGTCTTCCAGGGTAATCAAAGATTTTCCATCTCCTTAAACATAGAAGCCCTGAAAAAGCCCCGCCTGTTCCGGGAAAGCGGGGCAGGCTGGATTATCCATGGCCTGGTACATTTAACCAGTTTAGCCCCTACGGAGAAAAAGAGTAGGAATGACCCTACTCTTCCGGGAAACCGGTTTATTTTTCCTCTTCTTCTTCCCGTGGTCTGACCTGGGCAACGGCATTTTTCAGGATTTCAATCCGCACATTGTCCGCCACCCGGACCACCAGGGAATCTTCCTTTATCTTTACTATGGTGCCATAGATGCCGCCTATGGTTATTATGGGGTCGTTTACCTTCAGGTTGCGGATCATTTCCATGTGCTTTTTCTGCCGCTGCTGCTGGGGGCGAATGAGCAGGAAGTAAAGCAGGGCAAACAGGGCAACTATGTAGAGTATGGAAATGAGCTGCTGGTTCATTGATAACCTCCTTTCTCCTGAAGAGTTAATATTCGTGCCGGAAAGGCAATTCCCTTTCCGGGCGGAAGAAAAATTTAATTTTTATTCCAGCGGGCCAGGAATGCTTCCTTAAATTCCAGGAAATTTCCCTCCAGGATGGCCCGGCGGATATTTCTCATCAGTTCGAGAATAAAATGCAGGTTATGCAGGGTGGTCAGGCGTATGCCCAGGACCTCGTTGGCCTTGAGAAGGTGGCGGATGTAGGCCCTGGTAAAGTGCCGGCAGGCATAGCAGCCACACTCCGGATCCAGGGGACGGAAATCCCGGGCGTAGGCGGCATTGCGCACCACCAGTTTTCCGTCGCGGGTAAAGACAGTCCCGTTGCGGGCAATGCGGGTGGGCAAAACGCAGTCAAACATATCCACTCCCCGGGCCACGCCCTCCAGCAGGCAGTCGGGTGAACCCACACCCATCAAATAACGGGGCTTGTGAGGGGGCAGGAGGGGTACGGTATAATCCAGGACCTGGTACATAACCTCCTTGGGTTCGCCCACACTGAGCCCCCCGATACCATAGCCGGGAAAATCCAGGGCCAGCAAATCCTTCACGCTTTTTTCCCGCAGGTCCCGGTGCACCCCTCCCTGGATAATGCCAAACAGGGCCTGATCTTCCCGCCGGCTGGCCTCCCGGCAGCGCAGGGCCCAGCGGCTGGTCCTCTCCGTGGCCTCCCGGGCTTCCTCGTAGCTACAGGGATAGGGGGCACACTGATCAAAGGCCATGGCAATGTCCGAACCCAGGGCCTCCTGCACGGCCACCGCCTTTTCCGGGCTGAAAAAGTGCTCGCTGCCGTCAATGTGGGAGCGGAACCAGACCCCGTTATCCTCGATGCGGCACAGGGAGGCCAGGCTGAAAACCTGAAAGCCGCCGCTGTCGGTGAGGATGGGGCCGTTCCACCCCATAAAACGGTGCAGCCCCCCTGCCTCCCTGATCAGGTCGGCACCGGGGCGCAGGTACAGGTGGTAGGTATTGCTCAGGATCAATCTGGCCCCCAGTTCCTCCACCTCCCGGGGGGTCATGGTTTTTACCGTGGCCTGGGTGCCCACGGGCATAAATACCGGCGTTTCCACATCCCCCCGCAGGGTGTGCAGGACCCCGGCCCGGGCCATGGTACGATTATCTTCCTGGATGAGGGAAAAACTGACTGTCACGCTTCCTCAACCTCTTCACCTGTTTTTAAAACCAGCCTGTTCAGATAATCAACATTGCATCCCCGAAGCTGAAGAAACGGTAGCGCATTTCCACCGCCGTGCGGTAGGCGTGTAAAATCTTTTCCCGCCCGGCAAAGGCGCTGACCATCATCAACAGGGTCGACCGGGGCAGGTGAAAGTTGGTCACCAGGGCGTCCACCGCCTTAAAACGGTAACCCGGGTAAATGAAAATATCCGTCCACCCGGCTCCGGCCCGGACCTGCCCGTCCTCGCCGGCCACGGTTTCCAGGCAGCGGGTGGTGGTGGTGCCCACGGCCACCACCCGCCCGCCGCGGGCCCGGGCTGCGTTTATGGTCCGGGCCGCCTCCTCAGTGACCTCGTAATACTCGGCATGCATGTGGTGCCTGGTAATGTCCTCAACCCTCACCGGACGGAAGGTACCCAGCCCCACGTGCAGCAGCACCCGGACCAGCTGCACACCCCTGGCTTCAATTCTGTCCAGCAACTCCCTGGTAAAATGCAGCCCGGCAGTGGGAGCCGCGGCGGACCCCTCCTGCCGGGCATAAACCGTCTGATAACGCTCGGGATCGTCCGGGTACTTTTTTATATACGGGGGCAGGGGCATCCTGCCCAGCCGGGCCAGTACCTCCGCAAAGGGAAGCGCTGAGCTGAAGGATATGATCCGGCCGCCCGCCGCGGTCACGTCTTCAATCAACCCCTCCGCCAGTCCATCTCCAAAGATCAGGCGCACACCCGGCTTCAGGCGCCGTCCCGGCCGCACCAGCGCCTCCCAGCGCCGTTCCTCCAGCGGCCTGAGGAGCAGAACTTCTACTTCCGCCCCTCCCTGCGCCCTGCGGCCCATCAACCGGGCCGGAATAACCCGCGTCTCGTTAATTACCAGTACATCGGGAGGCGAGAGGTATTCCACGATATCTTTAAACAGGCGGTGCTCCATGCGGCCGTCCTGCCGGAACAGCACCATCAACCGGGATTCATCCCTGCGGGGGGCCGGATCCTGGGCGATGAGCTCGGGAGGTAACTCGTAGTCAAAGTCGCTTAACTGCAGGCCCAAAAGACCATCCCCCATTTTATTTACCATAATTGGAAACTATCTGTATGCCTGAATAATAGTATTTCAAGATTTCCTGGTAAGTATAACCCCGGGAGGCCATGCCCAGGGCCCCGTACTGGGACATGCCCAGCCCGTGGCCCCAGCCGTTGCCCACGAAGGTAACCCTCTCCAGGCGCGGCTGCTGCCCGTCCTGCCCGTCCCCGGCAGGCGGCAACATAACCTTTTCCATGGAGAAGCTGGCACTCTTCAAGCCCAGGGCGCGGCGCACTTCGTCGGCCTTTCCTTTAAGGGGGTCCCGGCCAATTTCAATGGTTATGGGCTGACCCTCCGGGTCCAGACCGCTTACCGCAAGGGCCTTCACCCGCTGCCCGGTGGAGGTACGCTCCAGCTCCACCAGGTCGTATATTTCGCTGAACCGGTATCCCGCCGCGGCCAGCTGCTCCTTGAGCTGATCGGCGGTACAGGTCTTGCTCCAGCCGTAGTGGGTGTTCTGCGGATTCTTATCGAAGGGATCCGGCCGGGCCCGCAGGTAATCCACCGGGCTTCTCCAGACGTCCTCGCTGTTTTCGGTGTACCCGCCGCTGGAGCTGTGGAAATAAGCACTGATGGGCCGGCCGCCGTACGTGGCCACAATTCCCCTGGTTTCATCCACCGCCCTGGTGGTGGCGGGATTTTCTACATCATAACCGCGGTATACCTGGCTTGACTGGGTGGCCAGCACGTCGAAACCCTGGCTGGCGTAGCCGCCCTTCTGGGCCAGGACGTAACTGCGGGCGGCCACCGCCTGGGCTTTCAAAGCCTCGGCGGGCCAGTAGGCGGGCATTTCCGCCGGTACCACCCCGTAAAGGTATTCTTCAACGGGTAACTGGTTAACTACCGTGATACCCGCGTTATCAAGACGGAACTCCATATCACCCCTGTAACGCCGGGCCTGCTCCCCCTGGTAGAGGGTAACCAGCCCCGTTCCCCGGGCGGGGGCAAGTTTTTTCACCTGCCCGCCGGCACCCAGCACGTGGACACCCGCCAGGTTATCGGGCAGGGCCTTCCTGCCGCCCGCCCCTTCCGCGTACAACCCGCTTTCCCGCTCCACCTGCAGGCCGGTACCGGAAAGGACGTCCACTTTTACTCCCCGGCCCACTACCTTAAGGGGTCCTTCAAAGCTGCCCATGAGCCGGCCATCCCTGTACAGTTCCAGCCCCTCCGGGGAGTGGCGCACTTCCCAGCGCTGGCCGGGCTCAATCCCGGAAACAACCCGGCCCGTATACTCATCAACCAGTTGATAATCCCCTGTAGCTGAAAAGGCCACCTGGCTGGCCTTCTGAACCAGGCCGACCCTCACCTCTTGTTCCACCTCTGCATCCCCCGCAGCCGACCAGGCGGGGTAACCCGGCAGGGCCAGCAACATCACCAGAAGAATAACCAGACCCAGTTTTTTTCTGAACACCAAACAATAACCTCCTGGATGTAAATTCTCCACCATCCAGGTAGGTTCGACATATCTTCCCACTTTCCTGCCATTTATGGAATTACCGGCGGAAAATCAGGTTTAAAATCAGTGTGAGCAGAAGGCTCAAAACAATGGAGGTCACGATGGGAAAGTAAAAGGTAAAGTTACCCTTCTGGATCAGGATATCTCCCGGGAGGCGGCCCAGGTGAAAAAGCCTTTCCGATAACATGAGCAGGCCGCCGATAACCACAAGGAAAACGCCCATGAGGGCGATCATCTTGCCCAGCCCGTACATCATTTCCCCTCACCTGTATCCTTTTTTTTCACGGGGCGGTAGTAACGCTCCTTTTCACTGTATATGCACCCGCAGTACTGCTGGCGATACATACCCAGTTCCTTGGAACGGGCCACCGCTTCTTTAAACCCCGGACGGAAATCCACGTAGTAAAAGGGCACGCCCGACTCCTCGCCCGCGTTCTCCCCTATTTCCCGGATCAGGTCGTGCTTTTGAAAGGGGCTGACCAGAAGGGTGGTGGTAAAGGCATCGAATCCACCCCGCCTGGCCACCCTGGCCGCCTGGCGCAGGCGGAAAGCATAGCAGAACTGGCAGCGCCGGGCTTCCCGGTGAACCACCATCTGCAGAAATTGCTCCAGGGGGTATTCATCGCTGAAAATTACCGGCAGATCCTGCTCCCGGGCGTATTTCTCCAGCGTTTCCCGGCGCCTCTGCCACTCGGTGTAGGGATGGATATTGGGATTGAAGAAGTACCCGTAGACCGTATGCCCCTCCCGGCGCAGGTAATCCAGAGGGTAAATGGTGCAGGGACCGCAGCAGATATGCATTAGAATTTTCACCGGACACCACCTTCTACCACAGGCTGATTTGAACGGGGTCCTGTTTCAAAGGCAGGCCGAGATGCCTGTAAGCCGCGGGTGTGGCCACCCGGCCCCGGGGCGTACGGGCCAGGAGCCCCATCTGCAGCAGGTAGGGCTCGAAAACGTCTTCCAGGGTGCCCGCTTCTTCACCCGCGGCCGCCGCCAGGGTCTCCAGGCCTACGGGCCCGCCGTTGAACTTCTCTATAATTATTTGCAGCAGGCGGCGGTCAGTATGATCCAGGCCCAGGGGATCAACTTCCAGGAACTGCAGCGCCCTGACGGCCACCGCCCGGGTAATCATGCCACCGGCACGTACCTGGGCATAATCCCGCACCCGCCTTAACAGGCGGTTGGCCACCCGCGGTGTCCCCCGGGAGCGCCGGGCAATTTCCACCGCCCCCTCCCTTTCCACAGGAATGCCCAGGATGCGGGCCGAACGGGAAATAATCTGGACCAGCTCATCAACACCGTAATACTCCAGCCGGCAGATCACGCCAAAGCGGTCCCGCAGGGGGGAGGTGAGCAACCCGGCCCGCGTGGTGGCGCCAATCAGGGTAAACCGGGGCAGATCCAGGCGCAGGGAACGGGCCCCCGGCCCTTTACCGATGACAATATCCAGGGCGAAGTCCTCCATGGCCGGGTAAAGGATCTCCTCCACCGGGCGGCTCAGGCGGTGAATCTCGTCAATGAACAACACATCACCCTGAGTGAGGTTGGTCAGGATGGCCGCCAGGTCGCCGGGACGTTCAACGGCCGGACCGGAAGTAATCCGGATCCCTACCCCCAGCTCGCTGGCGATGATGCCGGCAAGAGTGGTTTTACCCAGGCCGGGCGGGCCGAATAACAGGACGTGGTCCAGCACTTCCCCCCGCTCCCTGGCCGCGCTAATAAAAATGGACAGGCTCTCCTTTATTTTCTCCTGGCCGATAAAATCCTGCAGCCGCCGCGGCCGCAGGGTATGCTCGCCCTCTCCATCTTCCGGCCGAAAAGCGGCGGAAAGCAGCCTCTCTTCCAAGGAAAAACACCCCCCTTACCGGTCACGCATTTTTTTGCCGGCCCAGCCACTGCAGGGCCAACCGCAGCAAATCTTCCACAGAGCCGGGGGCAGCCTGCCGGCTGACCTGCCGTACAGCCCGGCGGGCCTCCACCTGGCTGTAACCCAGGGACACCAGGGCAGCGGCGGCTTCCTCCTCACCCCCCGGCGGCAAAGCCGTTTCGTCGCTACCACTCCCGGTGCCGGCTTCGAGCTCCAGGCCGGCCAGCTTGTCCTTCAACTCCAGAATAATCCGCCGGGCTGTTTTTTTACCTATCCCCGGAACGGCTGTAAGGATGTTTTCGTTTTCTTCCAGCACAGCCCGGCGCAGGGTGACGGGGCTTACCGCAGAAAGAATGGCCAGGGCCGCCCGGGGTCCCACCCCGGCCACATTCAGCAGGCTGCGAAAGGCTTCCAGCTCCATCCGGCTGGAAAAACCAAAAAGGGCCGGCCCATCTTCCCGCCAGACCAGGTGGGTGTATAACTGCACCGGCTGCCCCTTTGGCGGCAAAAGGCTTACCATGGATAGAGGTACCCGCACCAGGTACCCCACCCCATGAACATCCAGGATGATACCATCTTCCTGTACCTCCAGAAGATGGCCCTTAAGAAAAGCAATCATCCCCGGGTTTCCCCCCTTATCCTGGCTGCTGACTGGAGGTAATGGGCATGACAGATGGCCACCGCCAGGGCATCGGCCACATCATCGGGACGGGGGACTTCCGGCAGGCCCAGAAGAGCCCGCACCATGTACTGGACCTGCTCCTTGGCCGCCCGGCCGTAACCAACCACGGCCTGCTTGACCTGCAGGGGGGTATACTCGGCCACCGCCAGGCCAGCATTTACGGCCGCCAGGATAGCCACTCCCCTGGCCTGCCCCACAGCCAGGGCTGTGCGTACATTTTTTTGAAAAAAAAGTTCTTCCACGGCAAACTGCCGGGGCCGGTAGTGCCTGAGCACCATTTCCAGCTGCCGGTATAGATGCTGCAGCCGGGAAGGCATGGACATGGTGGGCTGTGTGGTGATGCAGTCGTAGGCCACCACCGACAGCCGGTTCCCTTCCAGATCGATGATGCCGTAACCGGTTATGGCTGTACCCGGATCAATGCCAATAACCCGCATGAAAATCTCTCCCTGATTAAAAGTTCCACAAAACCTGTCCGGGCTCCTGCCATAAATTAAAAATCAAGCCCGGGGATTGTCCCCGGGCCAGGCTATCGACAAAGAACTCCCGGTGTGTGCCCCGGTTTTACTTCGTCGCTCCCGGTCGTTTCGCTGGCCGGGCCAAAAGGCCCCGGCTCCGGTCTTCGGCGGGTACCGGCCACATTCACACATCCTGTGTTCAGGTGGCCTCCGCGGACATCCTGTCCGCGACCCCGCCTCATCCCGTCGCCCGGGCCTGGCCCGGCAGCGCTCACTCCAGGTCGCTCCTCATGTAAAACCGGGGCACATGGAGATACTGTTAACATTCAAGCCCGGGGATTGTCCCCGGACTCAGTCAGCTCATCCAGGTTCTCCAGCATGGCATTAACCGCCTGTTCGGAAGGAAACTCCAGTTCTGAACGCAGGATGGCCTGTGTTTCCGGATCCTGCCGTTTAAAATCACCCGCTTTATGCAATTTCAACTGCAAATCGGGGTGCAGAACCGTTACCGGTATGTTTCTTTCCACCCGGAGCAGTTTCTGATCGTAGCCGAGCGGCCCCTGGAATACGGCCAGGTAACCCTCGTGAATACCCAGGTGCCGGTAATTCCTGTGCTCCGGGCAAAAATCTTCAACCCGCTGCTTAAACACCAGGGTTCTGCCCCGCTCTTCCATGCTCCAGCCCTCCGCAGGCGGGTAACGCTTTGCCAGTTCCTCCCTGTCCAGCCCCAGGAGCTCCCGGGGAGCACGGCCCAAAAAGACGACCTGGGTGTCGCCGCAAAGGTACTCCCTTTCCTCCTGGACAAAAGTATCCCTCTGCACCGGCAGGAGGGACCGGTCGCCGGAATTACCAAAGACGGCCAGGCCGGGTTTTATGGAGGGTTCCCCCAGCATGTTCAGCCCCGCATATATGCCCAGGGCCACCCCCAGCATTACCAGCAGGCCGGCAAAGGCGTACAATAACCTTTTCAGCATGGTTCCGGACACTCCTTTATCCGACTAGCTTTTCACCTGTTATATTATTGCCACATTTTGCCGGAACCATACCCGTCAATTTAAAGGGGGCAGCGGCTTCCCACTGCCCCACGGGCAAAACTAAAGTTAATTCTCCAGCTCAAAATTAGCATATACTTCCTGCACGTCATCGTGATCTTCCAGGGCTTCTATTAAACGCATCATCTGCTCCGCTTCCTGACCGGTGAGCCTGACCGTACTCCGGGGCACCATGGTTACCTGCGCCTCGGCTATGGGAACACCTTTTTCCTCCAGAGCCTGCCGCACCCTGTCGAAATCCTCGGGAGCGGTAATGATCTCAAACTCATCCTCTTCAGTTTTCATATCTTCAGCGCCGGCTTCTAACGCGGCCAGCATCAATTCATCCTCATCCAGGCCGTCTTTTTCCACCACGATAACGCCTTTTTTAGTAAACATCCAGGAAACACAGCCCGCTTCACCCAGATTACCACCGTGGCGGGAGAACAGGTGCCGGATCTCCCCGGCGGTGCGGTTACGGTTATCGGTCATGATCTCCAGCATCACCGCTACCCCACCTGGCCCGTACCCTTCATAAACCAGCTCCTCGTAAGCAGTCCCGCCCAGTTCACCGGTCCCTTTCTGGATAGCCCGCTGAATATTTTCATTGGGTATGTTGGCTTCTTTAGCCCGCTGTATGGCTGCCTTCAACCTGGGGTTGGCCTCCGGATCACCGCCTCCCAGGCGGGCTGCCACGATAATTTCCCTGGAGAGGCGGGTAAACAGCTTGCCTCTCTGGGCATCTACTCTGGCCTTTTTCCTCTTGATGGTTGACCACTTGGAATGGCCGGCCATACCATACCCCCCTCTCTAATTCCCTTCCCGGAAATTTAATTAAAAAGGCGGTATAGCAGGTAGCTGTTTTTTATGGGCATTTTTCGTCGCCAGGGTTTTAACTACCTCCATTACCCGCTGGTCGGCTTTTCCGGTAAGAATGAATTCATCCAGTTCCCGGTACGAGATCCCCATTTCCGCCTCATCATTTTGCCCGGACCACAAGCCGGCAGATGGGGGTTTCTCAATAATCCGGCGCGGTATACCCAGGTGTTCCGCCAGCTCATAAACCTGCCGCTTGACAAGATTACCAAGGGGCAGGAGATCAACCCCACCATCACCATGTTTGGTGAAGTAACCGACGGTAAGCTCGCTGCGGTTGCCCGTTCCGGCAACCAGGTATTTAAGCCGGGAAGCATAAAAATAAAGGGTAATCATCCGCAGCCTGGGCTTAATGTTGGCAATGGAAAGATCCCTGTCCAGCACATGCTTCTCATCGCCGGTCAGCAGGCGAACCAGGATGGTAAAGGGTTCATCAAGCACAATTTCTTTAAACGGGATAGCAAAAGTTTCGGCCACCAGCCTGGCGTCCTCAGCATCCTGGGGATTGCTGTAGCAGGGCATGATTACACCCAGCACGCCATCAGGACAGGCCTGCTTGCACAAGACTGCCGTAACGGCGGAATCTATGCCACCGCTCAAACCCACCACATAACCCCGGGCACCCCTCGCTGCGGCCTGCTCTCTAAGCCATTCAACCAACCTTTGCGCGAGCAGATGCACAACCTGACCCCCCTGTACTAAAGGTCCTGTTTTTTATCATAACATGCTGGTATGGAGAAGGCAATTGTCCAGCAGACCCGGCCGCCCGGCAAACGGGTGCCCTCAACATGAAATACCCCCGGTTAGTGAACCGGGGGTAAGAAAAGTTTTCCGGCAGCGACCTACTCTCCCGGGGGTAGGCCCCCAAGTACCATCGGCCCTGGAGGGCTTAACTTCCGTGTTCGGGATGGGAACGGGTGTTTCCCCTCCGGTATAGCCACCGGAAAACCTGTATATTCCCTCAAAACTTCACAGTGAGAATCCGCAGGTATATGAGGTCAAGGCCTCGACCTATTAGTACCGGTCCGCTCAACCGGTTACCCGGCTTACACGCCCGGCCTATCTACCTGGTAGTCTTCCAGGGGTCTTACCCCGGCACCCGGTGAGCGCCGGGTGGGAAACCTTATCTTGAGGAGGGCTTCGCGCTTAGATGCTTTCAGCGCTTATCCCCACCAG